>JBJTJJ010000449.1:0-8206 GCA_046095445.1 Sediminibacterium sp. | reverse complement strand
GTTCAATTGTTTCAGGTAAAAGTTGGCGATGAATCTCATCAATTTTCTCCTGCAAAACATCGATAGACTGGGGGCTTACCGATTTCTCTTGCAGTATTTTTTTTGTGCCTTCTAATTGATACCATTGGGTAGCAAGTTTTGCCTGATCAGATGCCTGTTGATCATAACTAGAGAGAGTGGCGGTAATTTCAGAAAGGTAGCGCGCCCGGGCAGAAGGAATAATTTGAACCCTTGACATACCTGCCAGGTCGGGCATACGGTCTGCTACATCGGGTAATAGTTGAACGCCGGTTTTTTTCTCTACCAACAGCATCAGCCGGTTGAATAGCTGATCGACACCGGCATCATTGAATTGCGCAGCAATGGTTCCGACTACCGGGAGGTCAGCATCTTCATCCCAAATTTGGTGGTTGCGTCTGTATTGTCTGCCTACATCCCTCAGAGCATCTTCAGCACCCGGTTTATCAAATTTGTTGATAGCAATCAAATCTGCGAAATCAAGCATATTGATCTTCTCAAGCTGTGTCGCTGCCCCATATTCAGGGGTCATCGCATACAAACTTACATCTGACCCTTCCACAATCGACGCATCACTTTGTCCCACCCCGGCAGACTCAACAATGATAGCATCAAATCCCGCTTTTTTACAAAGTGCAACAGCCTCCGGCACATGCTGACTCAACGCTTTGTTGTCATTGCGAGTGGCCATGCTGCGCATGAATATTGCAGGATGATGAATGGCATTCATCCGAATACGGTCTCCCAATAAAGCGCCACCTGTTTTTTTTCTGGAAGGATCAACGGAAATGATGGCCAGCTTTTTACCTTGTGTCTTTAACAGAAATCTTCTTACCAGTTCATCTGTCACTGAGCTTTTTCCTGCTCCTCCCGTTCCTGTAATACCGATAACAGGAATGTACTTATTCTTGTCAAACTCAGTTCCCGCCAATGTACCCCTCTCCGCCATGGTAATACCGCGGGAAAGTTGCTTGATATGTGAACGGGCATCTCCGACAGCACTATTCATATCTATGTCGGGCAAGGGGAAATCACAATGTTGAATTACATCCTCTATCATTCCTTCCAATCCCATTGTTCTGCCATCATCCGGACTATACAAACGGGTAATACCATATTGATGTAATTGCTCTATTTCCGTGGGCAAGATGGTTCCGCCGCCACCACCAAAAATTTTAATGTGACCAGAGCCCCATTCGTCCAGCAGATCTTTCATGTACTTGAAAAATTCCAGGTGACCTCCCTGATAACTGGTGACAGCAATACCCTGAACATCTTCCTGTATGGCACACTCTACAATCTCCTGAACACTTCGGTTGTGTCCCAAATGGATGATCTCCACTCCTTTGGATTGAAAAATTCTGCGCATGATGTTGATAGACGCATCATGTCCGTCAAACAAACTGGTGGCGGTCACCATGCGAATAGGATTACGGGGAGTATAAGCCATGCAGAATGAAATTGAGTGCAAAAATAGCATTTTTGGCGACGACGTTAACAGTTGTTAGTTTTTTAACGGATTCGTAGTCGAAGTGGCTCGCTGATTTTGGCTTACATTCGGATATGGGATTTTCGATTCAACTCAATGAAGAGCAGGGATTGGCTGCTGTGGTGCTGTCGGATGGGAATGGTACGTCAGCAGAAATATATTCAATGGGAGGTATTCTCAACAGGTTCAATATACCCGTTCAAGGGAGTTCATTTAACCTGGTAGCGGGATTCAACAACTTAGCAGAGTCACGTGAAAAAATCGGACAGGCATTTCAGGGTGCCCGGTTGAGTCCTTTTGTCTGCCGGATGCGAAATGGCACTTATACCTGGTTGGGGGTCACTTATCACATTGAAAAAAAATACCTGGGTGCCCATGCGATACATGGATTGATGTATGACTCTGTTTTCAATGTTATCGAGACGAGGACAGATGAGCAAACGGCGACAGTTGTTCTTGAAGGAAGTTATGATGGCGCTGACCCGGGTTATCCTTTTCCTTACCAAGTAAGATTGGAATGGGTGTTGAGGAAGGAATCAAAATTAACAGTCACATCTACAGTATGGCATAACAACGAAGAAATGATTCCTTTAGCAGAAGGTTGGCATCCATATTTTACACTGGGTGGAAGGGTAGATGACTGGGAACTGCAGTTCAACACCAACAGGCAAATGGAATATGATGCAGACTTGTTACCAACAGGACAGCTCATCGCTGATGATCGATTTCTCTCAGGATGTTTGCTGCAGAGTATTCATCTGGACAATGGATTTGTTTGGTCTGATTATGAGGATCAAGTCTATAAGTGCGTTGTTAGAAGCAAGGAAATCGAATTAACGATTTTACCAGATAAATCTTTTCCGGTCTTACAGGTTTTTACCCCTGATGACCGCAAGAGTATTGCAGTGGAAAATCTGAGCGGCGCACCCGATAACTTTAATAACCAGCTTTTATTGATTAGCTTACCTCCCGGAGAACACCGGGAATTTACAACCACTTACAGGGCGCGTGCGATACTATGATGCAAGGGCTATCACACTGATCTCTACATTAACTCCCTTGGGTAACCCTTTTACAGCAACGGTTTCACGAGCAGGGTACGCTGCTGTGAAGTAGGAACCATACACTTCATTTACTGCTGCGAACAATGACATGTCGGAAAGAAAGATGGTCGTTTTCACTACCTGATCCAAGCTGGTTCCGGCTGTTTGCAGAATAGCAGTCAGGTTTTTCATTACCTGATGGGTTTCTGACTGAATGTTTTCCTGTTGTAGTTCGCCGGTTTCCGGAATGATGGCTACTTGCCCGCTTACAAAGACAAATCCATTGGCTTTGATGGCCTGGTTGTAGGGTCCGATGGGGGCGGGTGCCGCTGGGGTAATAATGACTTCTTTTGACATAGTGATTAAATATTCAGCAAATTGACTACTTTTCATTGAACCTGCCAACCTAATTTTGCCCAACACAACCATCTTCCAATAAATGTTACTGGTCATTGACACAGCACTGGAGAAAGCACATGTGGCATTGGTTCAGCCGGAGGGAATACTATCCCTGCGGGAAAATACCAATTCAAGAGAACATGCAGCTTTTGTTCCAACCGCGATTGATGAGATATGCCGGGAAACTGGTTTTCCTTTAGTCGAAGTGGCCGGCGTGGTGGTTGTTAACGGACCGGGAAGTTATACCGGACTGCGGGTTGGTTTATCTGCTGCTAAGGGAATTTGCTTTGCGCTCGAAAAACCTCTGTATGCGTTGTCAACACTCGAACTCATGGCAGCAGCACTGATAAGATATGCCGGTGAGCAGGGAGTCAGTATCGATTCAACATCAGTTTTTTGTCCCATGATAGATGCCCGCCGGATGGAAGTTTTTACTGGATTATACCGCAATGATCTAACGTTGGTAAAAGAACCATTTGCCCTGATTGCGGATGATTCTCCACTATTTAATCCGTCTGAGCGTTCAACTATGATCTTCTCGGGTAATGGTGTGCAAAAATTATCTCACTTATTGCCTCCGGTTTCTGTTTCCTTCCCTGATTTTATTTACCATCCTGCAGATCTGGCTCGTGCGGCCAACCGCCTGGTGCAGGGGGGAAATGCTACCAACCTTGCCTACATTGAGCCTTTTTATATCAAGGATCTTTTTAATCCACTGAAAAGCATATCTTAAATTTATACATTTTATTTATTGCAATATATATTAAAAACGAAAAAATATATATATCTTTAACACTATAAGTTTTACCCCCCCCAAAAAACTTAAATTTATTGTTATGAGCCAATCATTACAATCGATAGAATTGTTGAACGGAAATGTGCAGGTTAAGGTCGATTTTGTGCACACGAAAAAAGCTGCCCTTATCCTTCGCTCGATTAACCACAAGCTCCGCCAGCAAATCATCAAGCTTCTGGATGAAAACCAGAAAATGACAGTGACTGAAATTTATGTGAAGTTGCGACTGGAACAATCTGTTGCTTCGCAACACCTGGCCATTTTGCGCAGGGCCGGAATCGTAGCCACCACCCGCGATGGAAAGTTCATATACTATTCTGTCAATTACACCCGTCTGGCAGAAGTGGTGAAGTTTGTGGAAACACTGATCGCCTGATTTTTTAGTAACTTTATGGTTGATATTTGCACCCACTTTAGAGTGTTGGTATAGGTGATATTCATTTCAACTACCGAGTTATGTTCATACGACAACTTTACACGGGCTGCCTGAGCGAAGCCGCTTATTTCATTGAGAGCAATGGTGAAGCTGCCGTAATTGATCCCCTCAGAGATATTGAAGCTTATTTGGATCTTGCCAGCGAGCGAAAGGCAACCATCAAATATATTTTTGAAACTCATTTCCATGCAGACTTTGTAAGTGGACATCTTGATTTGGCTGCGGCAACCGGGGCAACCATTATCTATGGTCCGTCTTCCCGTACCAATTACCCGGTTCATCTTGCAAAAGATGGTGAAGTCTTCTCACTAGGCACTATCAGTATTGAAGTATTACATACGCCCGGACATACCATGGAAAGTAGCTGTTTCCTGTTAAAAGATGAGCAAGGGAAAGATCATGCTGTATTCACAGGGGACACGTTGTTTGTAGGCGATGTCGGTCGTCCTGATTTGGCACAAAAAGAAAATGTGATCACGATGGAAGATCTGGCAGGCATGCTATATGATAGTCTGCAAAAGAAGATCATGCCACTGGCAGATGATGTGATTATTTATCCTGCCCATGGTGCAGGAAGCAGCTGTGGTAAAAATCTGGGACCTGAAACATTCAGTACCATTGGTGAGCAAAAAAAAACCAACTATGCGTTACAACCGCAGACGCGGGAAGAATTCATTCATGCAGTAACTGAGGGTCTTGCTGAACCACCCCAATACTTTCCCATCAATGCCCAAATCAACAAGCAGGGCTATAGTAGTCTGGATGCTGTGCTGACAGCCGGACTCCAACCCTTATCCGTTAGCGCGTTCAAAGAAGCAGCTGCCAAGGAGGATGTCATTGTTTTAGACACCCGACCTTCAGCAGAATTTCCTGAAGGATTTGTTCCCGGCTCCATCAGTATCGGTCTCGATGGCCGCTTTGCGGAATGGGCGGGAAGTCTTCTTTCCTTTAACCATCCTATTCTTTTGGTAACTTCCCCCGGAAAAGAAAGGGAAACCATCGTTCGACTGGCACGTGTAGGCTTTGATAAAATGATAGGTTATCTTGATGGGGGAATTGAAACCTGGCAAAAAGTAGGAGAGCCGATTGACATGATCATCAATGTTGAGGCTGATGAACTCGCAATGGACATCCCCTTCGATGACCATCTCGTTATAGTCGATGTTCGCAAGGAAACTGAGTTTGCCAATGGTCACCTGAAAGATGCTATCAACCTACCACTGGATAGTTTAAAAGATCCGGGCACTATGTCTGACCTGGATGACTCGCAAAATGTATATGTGCACTGTCTGGGTGGTTACAGAAGTGTCATAGCAGCATCACTCATTAAAAGAGAAGGGTTCCACAATATCCGCAATGTTGTCGGCGGATGGAATGCCATTAGCCAGTTAGGCGATAAAGTAACTATTGTAAAGGAAGCAGCAGTACTTAATTAATCGTTTGATTAGTCGGAGATACACTCTGCAACATTATCAGGAAATTAATTTTTTATTGGGATCGTCTGCATCGTATTCCCATTTCCACCTGCGGTGACTCCACAGATAATTAGAAGGATTCGCCCTGATAACAGTTTCCAGGTATCGCACATACATTTTTGTAAGTTCTCCCTCTGGCAATGATCTTGGATCTTCCGTAATCAATTCATAGTGGAGATGATAATGACCTCTTCGGGGTTGCTGAATACTGATGAAGATAACTACTGTATCATTGGCTCTCGCCCCTCGCTCCGGACCTGAAGTAAATGCGGTTATCTTATCAAAAAAAGATACCCAGTATGCTTTATCTATTCTGGCCGGGTTCTGATCAGCTACCAGTCCGAGTGCATACCTCCCCTTAACATAATCATGAAAGCGATCCTTGAATTCAGCGGCAGGAATTAATATGGTATTGAACCTCTTCCGCATCTGGTACATAATTCTATCAAATGCCTTACTGGTGAAAGACATATATACTCCAACAAAGGGGAAAAGACTTTTTCTGGCAACCCCCGGATTGATCATCTCCCAATTAAAAAAATGAGCCGTATGCAGTTGTACATTTTTTCCTGAATGAATATATTGGTTGAGTACCTCTACATTCGATGTGACACGTTGGTCAAATCGTTTATCCGTCATAGCTATCAGCTGAATCGTTTCAACCATTGTGTTGACAAACTGATGATAAAAATCTTTTGCTATTCGAATTGTTTCCGCCTCTGTTTTATCCGGAAAAGCAATCATTAAATTGCTCATCACGACCTTTTTCCGATAGCCGATGATATAATAAGCCACTATATAAATTCCATCACCGATGAAATATAGCAAACGATCAGGTAAAAGCGAAAGCAGGTACAGAAAACTATAGTAGATGTAAAACATAGTCAACAATCAATCATGATAAAGATACAAACTATCTGTTGCAGGTATTGGCAGTCCATCTTTAAAGTACAATATTCTGCAGCAATGCGCTCTTGTCGCGGTGGTCAGTATTATAATGTAACCCACGGCTCTCTTTTCTAAACTGCGCCCCCTTCACAATCAGATAAGCAGAGGTAATCAGATTGCGCAGTTCACAAAGCTGAGGGGACAAACGGGTGGCGCGATAAAGCGCCTCGGTCTCTTCATACAATAGATCCATTCGTCGCATGGCACGCTGTAATCGTTCATCTGTTCGAACAATGCCTACATAATCACTCATGATCTGTTGTAGTTCTTTTTTTGTCTGTGTGATCAAAATCATTTCCCGAGGATCAGTGGTTCCTTTCGCATTCCAATCCGGAATATCATTTCTCCAATCAATTTGGTCGATTTGTGTCAGGCAGTTTTCAAATGCCCGGTGTGCAAACACCATAGCTTCGAGTAAACTGTTGCTGGCAAGTCGATTGGCACCATGCACACCGGTACTGGCACATTCACCGCAAGCATACAGGTGATGAATAGAGGTTCTGCCCCATTCATCTGTCTTGATTCCTCCACAACTATAATGTGCTGCAGGTGCTACCGGTATCATTTGTTGCATCGCATCAATGCCAATGCTTTTACAACGGGCATCAATATTGGGAAAGTGTTCCTGAAATTTTTCAGCGTTGAGGTGTCGGCAATCCAGATAAACATGTTCCGTTCCTCCTACTTTCATTTCATTGTCGATAGCCCGGGCAACAATGTCTCTTGGTGCCAGATCTTTCCTGTCATCGTAGCGTGACATGAAAGCTTCGCCACTTTTATTCCGAAGGATACCACCATCACCACGAACAGCTTCAGTGATGAGGAAAGAAGGAGATACACCGGGTTCGAATAAGGCGGTAGGGTGGAATTGAATAAATTCCATGTTCTCTATTCGTCCCTTTGCCCGATAAACCATGGCAATACCATCACCGGTAGCAATCTGAGGGTTGGTAGTTGTTCGGTAAACCTGTCCACAACCACCGCTTGCCATCAAAGTAATTTTAGCCAATATCTTTTCAGTTTCACCTGTAGAGAGATTCAGCACATACACGCCATAACAAGTGATGTCATTACTTGATTTGGTAACGAGATATCCAAGGTGATGTTGTGTGATGATATAAACAACAAAACAATGATGGAGCAGTTGAATATTCGGCAAGGCGGACATTTCTTCCAGCAATGCGCGCTCCATTTCTTTTCCTGTAACATCTTTATAATGCAGGATACGATGAACACTGTGTCCGCCTTCTTTTCCTAAACTATAATCACCCGAAGAAGTTTTATCGAATTCGGCACCATAACTGATGATCTCCCGAATACGTTCAGGACCTTCGTGTACAACCAGATTGACAATATCCGGATTACATAATCCGTCACCTGCAATCAGTGTATCGGATATATGTTGCTCAAAGCTATCGGTTGATTCATCCCAAACACCTGCGATGCCGCCCTGGGCATACTTGGTGTTTGTTTCATCTGCTTGTGTTTTGGTGATAACAGTAACTGATTTATCAGGAAAAGCACGAGCTGTTTTAATGGCAAATGTGAGTCCGGCGATTCCGGATCCAATCACTAAAAAATCTGTCTTTAGAGGAGCTCTCA
>JBJTJJ010000448.1:0-3264 GCA_046095445.1 Sediminibacterium sp. | reverse complement strand
CCCTTTTTTTCCTGTTCCTTGAAATCATTGGCCGGAAAAGCCAGTATCACCAAATCTTTATATTGCTGATGTATGGCTTCCAACTCTTCATACTGGGGCGTATATCCACAATCACTGGCAGTATTTACAATCAACACCTGCTTGCCCTGTAATGCACTGAAATCAACGACTTTGCCCTTGTTGTTCTTCGCCTGCAAAGAATAAAAAGAAACCGGTGGCTTTTGTTGATTGGTATTCGTTTGCTGATACTTTGGGCTCTGGAACCATTTATCCTTCAAAAGAATCAATGGATATACAGCTTTCACCACCGATTGCTTCCAACTCATGTTCTTCCGCTTCACCAGCAAAAGAAAAATAAACAGCAACAATACCACTATTCCGATCTTCCTGAGCATCTGATAGATTTAATAATAGAATAAAATTAGCGCAGCAATGTTTTGAGCAGCCACAATTTTCCTTTATAAGGAGGATATTTGATGTCCGGATCAAACCAGGTAGGCGTTTTCATCACCGATTTTGCATGCGAGAAAGTAATAAAGCTCTGTCTGCCATGGTAACTTCCAATACCACTGTTCCCCCTGCCTCCAAAAGGCAATTCCAGATTGGCATAATGCAGGTTGGCATTGTTCACACAGGCACCACCTGCCGGAACAGCATCGAGCCAATACGTGGCTTTCGCTTTGGACTCGGTAAACACATAAAATGCCAGCGGATTTGCATTGCGGGCGATGATTTCCCTCGCCTGCTCCCGGGTACTATAGGGTATAATAGGTAAAATGGGACCAAAAATCTCATCCTGCATCACGGGCGCATCCAATGCAACATCTGTTATCAAGGTGGGTTCAATGAAGAGATCCTCGCGGTTGGTCTTGCCGCCCATCAGCACCGTTCCGGAATGGAGATAGGTACTCAATCTATCAAACTGTCTTTGATTGATGATACGTCCATAATCTGCAGAAGCTGCCGCCTCCTGGCCGTAAAATTTTTCAATACTTTTTTTCATCTCCGCTGCAAATGGCTGCAACATCTCTTCCGGTACCAACACATAATCCGGAGCTATGCAGGTTTGTCCTGCATTCATGAATTTTCCCAAAGTAATCCTTCGCGCAGTCACAGAAAGATTGGCATCTTTCTCAATTACTGCCGGACTTTTCCCGCCTAATTCCAGGGTTACCGGAATCAATTGCTCAGCGGCTTTCTGGTACATGATCTTCCCAACATGGGTACTTCCCGTATAAAAAACATGATCAAAACGGAATGCCTGCATCATCTCAGGTATCACCCTGGCCCCTTCCCCATCCACAAACAAAACATATTCAGGAGGAAAGGTCTTGGTAATGATTCTTCCGATCACCGCAGAAGTAGCAGGCGCAAACTCACTGGGCTTAACAACCGCACAATTGCCTGCCGCCAATGCCCCAATCAAGGGTGTAAAGGAGAGTTGAAAAGGATAATTCCAGGGGGCAACTATTAAGACTACACCCAGCGGCTCGCGCCGGATATAACTGCGGGAAGGCATATTGAACAGCGCTGTAGAGACTAGTTCCGGTGTCATCCAATCTTTGAGATGACGTAGCGATTCATTTAAATCAGTCAGGGTTAACCCATTCTCGCTGGCAAACGCTTCCTCCTTACTTTTTCGCAGGTCTGACTTAAGCGCCTCATAGATCTCTTCCTCATGCGCTTCAATAGAACTCTTGAGCGCCAATAGCTGCTCGCGCCGAAAAGCATAGGGAAGCGTAATGCCACTCTCAAAATAGCGGCGCATGTTGTGCAGGGAAGCAGACTCCATACTTAAAAATTTAAACTACAAGGTAATCAATAACAACGGTTTTCCCTGAATGTTGGCAGGAGCTTTGGGATTACAATCCTAAAAATCAATTCTTTGCGAAATTATTTTATTGAAAAATAGCTACATTCATATCCCAAAAAAGAAACAACCGCTTACCCGTATGAAAAAGAAAAGTCACCTCCCCGCCTCCGCCGCCTCCCGCAGAAATTTTATCCGCAATGCAGCACTAACGGCTGCCGGATTTTATATCGTTCCTCGTCATGTTCTGGGAAAAGGATTTACTGCCCCCAGCGATAAACTCATCGTGGCAGGTGTTGGCGCCGGTGGAAAAGGCGAAAGCGATCTGTGGAGTTTTTATAAGAGTGGAAAAGCAGAAATTGGTTTTCTCTGTGATGTTGATAGCAGACAGACTGCCCTCAGCCGCAAAAGATACCCACAAGCAAAAATTTATACCGATTATCGTGAAATGCTGGATAAAGAACACAAATCTTTCGATGCCGTATCTGTATCCACGCCTGATCACATGCACGCAGTTATCGCCATGGGTGCTATGCAACTGAACAAGCATGTTTATGTGCAAAAACCACTGACACATGATATCTATGAGGCAAGGGTACTTACGAAGGCAGCACACGACTATAAGGTAGTCACTCAAATGGGTAACCAGGGTGCTTCCGGTGACGGTGTCCGTCAATTACAGGATTGGTACAACGCTGGCATCATTGGTGATGTACACACCATCTATTGTTATACTGACCGACCCGTTTGGCCTCAAGGCATCGCCTGGTCGAAGGAAAAGCCACCGGTTCCTGCGGAATTAGATTGGAACCTATGGCTGGGTACCGCCCCCTACCGTGATTACGTAGACAAACTGATACCATTCAACTGGAGAGGTTGGTGGGATTATGGTACAGGTGCGCTCGGTGATATGGCCTGCCACATCATGGCGCCTGCCTTTGCGGTTTTAGGACTCGGATATCCGGTATCAGCAGAATGTAGTGTAGCTACTCCCTATATTGAAAACTGGACCCGCGGATTTTATCCCGACTCAGGTCCGGTTTCCTCCTACATCACACTTACTTTTAAAGGAGAGAATGGTAAACCCGATGTGAAATTACATTGGATGGATGGCGGCCTTCAACCGGTTCGGCCGGAAGAGTTGGGCCCGAACGAAATAATGGGTGATGGTGGAAACGGAGCCATCTTCCTAGGCACAAAAAGCAACATGATGTGTGGAACCTATGGAATGGTGCCGAAATTATTACCCACCTCCCGTACTGCTGAAACCAAAGTTCCGGAGACAGTAGCACGCGTTCCCAAAGGTGACAATGGCCACTATGCCGCTTGGGTGGAAGCAGCCCTAGAGGGTTATGGCAGTGATAAGGCAAAAAATCTGAGTTCACATTTTGATATAGCCGGTCCGCTAACCGAAAGCGTGTTGATGGGGAATCTTGCTATCAGAAGTTATTATG
>JBJTJJ010000447.1:0-5355 GCA_046095445.1 Sediminibacterium sp. | reverse complement strand
GATCAATAATGATCCGGAAATAAAAGATGCTGCGAAGTACCTGGAACATCCCTATGCCGGAATCAAAGCGAATGCTTATGACATGGTTTTGAATGGCAACGAAATCGGTGGCGGTTCCATCAGAATCTTTCAGCGACCCCTGCAGGAAAAGATGTTCGCTGCTTTAGGGATGACAGAAGAAGAAGCCCGCCACAAGTTTGGATTTCTTTTAGGTGCTTTTGAATATGGCGCACCGCCACATGGCGGAATAGCTTTCGGCTTTGACCGTCTCTGTTCTATTTTGGGTGGAAGTGAAAGCATCCGTGATTTCATAGCTTTCCCGAAAAACAACAGTGGCAGAGATGTGATGCTCGATGCCCCCGGAACTATCGACCAGCAACAACTTGATGAATTACAGATTAAGCTAAACCTGAAATGAGTCGGTGGTGGACTTCGTTTCCCCAGAGTCATAATTATTCCGGTTGAAAACACCGGATTTGGTAACTTAGCATTTCATTAAAATTCACTGCATTGTACCGAACTGAACTTACCATTTTTAAGGTATTGACCTACCTGCTTTTACCCATTGGCTTCTTCTTTGGAATGGTGGCATTAATGATGTTAGTGGTTGCCATTGCCAATGTGCAGTTACTTCTTCCCTTATTCCTAATGGCCTGCTTTACCATTTATATTTTTACCAGTTTTAGATTTACTCAAAGAATTGTTGCTGATCAGCCTGTTTCAGGTAAACTGCGGGACTGGATGCGGGTTAACGGGTTTGTCACCATTTTCATGAGTATACTTTTTCTCATGAACGCGGCAGCTATTCTATTCCTTCCTGAACAGAAGTTAGTTGAAATGATACAACCCACCATCGACACTATGGGAACGCTGGCAGATGGGATAACTGCTGAGCAAATGGTTGGCAGACTAAAATCTTTTTCGGTTTTTTTACTGGTTATGAGTGTAACACTACTGGTACACCTGGTTATCAACTTCCGGCTACAAAAAATATATGCTTCTCCTAATGAGAAATACTGAGTATTGCATGCCCTAAAAATAAGTTATGCTCAACCCTACCAGTCCGCTTGCAGAAAGGATGCGTCCCCAAACGCTGGATGCTTTGGCAGGACAAGAACACCTGACCGGTACTGGTAGTGTATTGCGGCAAATCATTGAAAGGGGGAAAGTACATTCCATGATACTTTGGGGTCCGCCGGGAGTTGGAAAAACCACCCTGGCGCAGATCATTGCACAAACATTACAGGTACCTTGTTTTCAGTTGAGTGCCATCAGCAGTGGAGTGAAAGAAATCAGGGAAGTGATTGAAGCTGCTAAAAATGTTCCGGGAACCATATTATTCATTGACGAAATACACCGATTTAATAAATCCCAACAAGATGCTTTGCTGGGTGCTGTAGAAAAGGGTACCATCACACTCATTGGTGCAACTACAGAAAATCCTTCCTTTGAAGTGAACAGCGCCTTGCTGAGTAGATGTCAGGTATATGTCCTGAAACCACTGAGTGAAAAAGACATGCTGCAAATGCTGGAGCAAGCCATCCGACAAGATGAAACACTGGCTCCCTATACTTTCCACCTGCAACAAACTGCTGCACTTTTTCAGCTGGCCGGAGGAGATGGACGAAAATTGCTGAACCTATTTGAATTGGTATTTCAGCATGAACAAGCGCAGCTGCAAGGAGACAATAAGCAAATCATCATCACAGATGATGCTGTAATGCGGGTAGCGCAAAAGAAAGTAGCTCTGTATGATAAAAGCGGTGAACAACATTACGACATTGTATCTGCTTTTATCAAGAGTATGCGGGGAAGTGATCCGAATGGAGCAGTCTATTGGCTGGCACGAATGATTGAAGGTGGTGAAGATGTCAAATTCATAGCCCGCCGCATGCTGATATTTGCCAGTGAAGACATCGGCAATGCCAACCCCAATGCCCTTTTACTCGCCAACTCCACTTTTGATGCAGTTGCCAAGATCGGGTATCCGGAAAGCAGAATCATTCTATCCCAATGTGCCATTTATCTGGCAGGATCTCCCAAGAGTAATGCCTCTTACGAAGCCATACAAGAAGCACTGCAGTTCGTAAAAGAAAAAGGTGATTTGCCAGTACCCCTTCATCTTCGCAATGCACCTACCGGGCTCATGAAAGACTTAAATTATGGTAAAGATTATCTCTACTCCCACCTGGGAACAGGTAATTTTATCGAACAGGAATATTTGCCCGATTCACTGGAAGGACATACTTTTTTTAAACCCGGTGCCAATACCCGCGAACAGGAGATGAAAAAATTTTTAAAAGACCGCTGGAAAAATAAATACGGATATTGATTATATCCACATCAATGAATACTTACTATGTTAACGAAGCATCATCCGGATATTAGAATTACTTGTACACCATTTGATTCTCTAACACCCCAGGCATTATATCAGATAATTCAACTCAGAAACGAAGTTTTTGTAGTTGAACAACAATGTGTATTCCAGGATGCAGATGGAAAAGATTCTTATGCCCATCACCTGACCATACATTCCGGAGATATATTAATTGCGTATGCTCGTTTGCTGCCGGCGGGTATTGCTTATGAGTATATGTCCATAGGTCGCGTGATTACCTCCCCCCACAGCAGAAGAACAGGTGCTGGAAAATTATTGATGCGGGAAGCTATCCATGAATGCCGTCGACTCTTTGGTGAAGGCCCTATTAAGTTAGGCGCCCAGCTCTACTTAAAGGAATTTTATAGATCGTTCGGATTTCAGCCAATAGGAGAAGTGTACCTGGAAGACAATATTGAACACATCCACATGTTATTACAGGGATAATTTAAACGCCAGCAAGTTCCTGTCGCAAGAAAGGAGCAGTATTACTTTCCTTAACAGCGACCAATTTTTCCGGTACTCCCTGAAATAATATTTTTCCGCCTGCATCACCACCTTCCGGACCCAAATCAATGATATAATCTGCCACTTTGATCACATCCATATTGTGTTCAATGATCAATACCGTATTTCCCCTGTTCACCAATTGATTCAATACCTGCAACAAATGAAGTATATCTTGAAAATGCAATCCAGTTGTTGGTTCATCCAGAATATAAAATGTTTTACCGGTATCTTTTTTTCCGAGTTCGGTCGCCAGCTTAACCCGCTGGGCTTCGCCACCACTAAGCGTTACAGCTGATTGACCCAAAGTAATATATCCCAGACCAACATCCTGCAATACTTTTATTTTCCGATAGAGGTAGCCAATGGGCTGAAAGAATTCTACCGCCTCGTCTACCGTCATGTTCAACACATCACTGATTGATTTTCCTTTGTACCTGATTTCAAGTGTTTCCCTATTATAGCGTTGTCCATTACATTTCTCACAATGAACATAAACATCAGGAAGGAAATTCATTTCAATGACACGCATACCACCTCCCTCACAAACATCACAACGGCCGCCCTTTACATTGAAGGAAAATCTTCCCGGAGCATACCCACGAATTTTCGCCTCCGGAACAGCAGCGAACAGTGAACGAATCTCTGTAAAAAATCCACAATAGGTTGCCGGATTGCTTCGAGGGGTTCTGCCAATCGGGGATTGATCAATCTCAATGACTTTGTCAATGTTTTCTAATCCTGAAATTGATTGAAATGGCATGGGGGTAACCCTACTGTTATAGCAATGCTTGGATAAAAGTGGATATAGTGTTTCATTGATTAGCGTTGACTTTCCACTCCCACTTACCCCCGACACAACAATCAATGAGCCCAAGGGAAGTTGAATCGTTACATTTTTCAGGTTATTGCCTTTAGCGCCCTTTAATTCCAGCCACTTTCCATTCCCCTTTCTTCGTTCTTTGGGTACCGGAATTTTCTTTTCCCCTTTCAGATAGCTTGCAGTTTCTGAATCACTGTTTAAAATAGCTTCCGGGGTTCCGGCAGCTACTATATTTCCTCCCTTCCGTCCCGCACCTGGTCCGATATCAACCAGATAGTTGGCTGCCAACATGATATCTTTATCATGCTCTACTACCAAAACATTGTTGCCAATATCTCTTAGATTTAAAAGTGATTTGATCAAACGCTGATTATCACGCTGGTGAAGTCCGATGGAAGGTTCATCAAGTATATAAGTAATCCCCTGCAAGCGGGATCCTATTTGAGTAGCAAGTCGGATACGCTGAGATTCTCCCCCACTCAAAGTTCTAGTTGGCCTTTCAATAGTAAGGTAATGGAGTCCGACATCTAAGAGAAACTGCAATCTTTCCTGAATCTCTTTTAAAATATCACGAGCAATTTTTTGTTGTTTCACAGAAAGTTTGCCGGATGCCGCTATTAACCATTCCTGCAAAGAGGATAAGTCCATTTTACTCAACTCAGCAATGTTCTTTTTTTGTACCAGGAACCAGCGACTTTCCTTCTTGAGTCGTTGTCCTTCACAGGCAGGACAATCCTTTTGTTGCATGAACTTCACTACCCATTCATGCAGGGCTTCCGTACTATTGCCATGCGTGAACCAGCGTTGTAACATGGGTACAATTCCTTCATAAACCGAATGATCATACAGAGAACCTGTAGCGCTATCGTCGGATGGAACCACCTCCAGGTTACCGGCATCAGGGGTGCCGAATAAAAGTAAGTTCCTGGCAGTGAGTGTCAAATCATGCAGCGGTTTGTCGAGATTGATCTTATTTTTCTTTGCGAAAGTCTCCACCGACTGATACAGATAGGCCTGGCGCTCTTCACCCAATGGGACAATCCCCCCCTGACGAACCGAAAGAGAGGGATCCGGAATAACGGATTCCATATCTACAACAGAAATTTGGCCGAGGCCTCTGCAGGTAGGACAAGCACCATAAGGCGAATTAAAAGAAAAGGTATTGGGGGAAGGTTCCTCATAACTGATGCCGGTATCTTCGCACATCAGGTGACGGGAATATTGAATGAGCTTTCCATTTTGGTTAAGCAATAAAAACATGAGATCATTGCCCATCTTCAGTGATTGCTGAACACTTTGACTGATGCGAACTTTCATGTCCTCTTTTACAGGTAAGCGGTCGATCACCACTTCGATATCATGAATTTTATACCTGTCGACCTGCATCTTAGGTTTGATGTCCACTATTTCCCCATCGACCCTTACTTTCAGGAATCCCTTTTTTCTTATTTCTTCGAAGAGTTCTCTGTAATGTCCTTTTCTACCTCTAACGATGGGTGCCAATAGGGTAACTGCAGCACCGGATAATATTTCAAAAATATTGGAAATGATATCCTCTTCACTGAAGCGAACAATTTTTTTGAATGTTTCATAGCTATATGCTTCACAAATGAGAGAATATAAGATTCTCATTAAATCGTAAATT
>JBJTJJ010000446.1:0-2229 GCA_046095445.1 Sediminibacterium sp. | reverse complement strand
CCCTTACAATGATGCAGAAAGTATGGGTACCTTCTTCGTGAATCTACCTGATTTCACTTCCTCTGTCAACAGCATTCAGGTGCAAAGAGGCGTAGGTACTTCCAGTAACGGACCCGCTGCTTTCGGGGCTTCTGTTCATTTGTCTACGAATGATATCAAAGAGAAATCTTATCTAGAATTCAACAATTCTATCGGATCCTTCGGCACTTTCAAACATACCCTGCAGGGAGGTACCGGAGTTATCGGAAAATATTTTACGATAGATGGTCGTGTGAGTACGATCAGCAGCAAAGGATATATTGACCGCGCTTCCAGTGATCTTCGCTCTTTTTATGTGGGTACAGTATTCAGAAAAGGACAAACCAGTCTGCGTTTCAATGTTTTCGCGGGTAATGAAAAAACCTACCAGGCCTGGTATGGCGTGTCGGAAAGCATGTTGGCAACCAACCGTCGTTTCAATCCTGCCGGAACTGAGAAACCAGGCGAACCTTACGACAACCAAACAGACAACTACCATCAAACCCACTACCAGCTTTTTTTCAACCAGCAATTGAAGAACAACTGGACACTTAACACAACAACCTTCCTGAGTCGCGGAAAGGGTTACTATGAAGAA
Organism: Sediminibacterium sp.; assembly: GCA_046095445.1. Classification (GTDB taxonomy): domain Bacteria; phylum Bacteroidota; class Bacteroidia; order Chitinophagales; family Chitinophagaceae; genus Sediminibacterium. The sequence goes on along the minus strand of JBJTJJ010000446.1, from coordinate 1,613 downwards.
TACAAGGCAGATGAGGCTTTTGTTAAATATGGCCTTTCTCCGTTCACCAGTGGAGGAATCACTTATTCCAACACTGACCTAGTGAGGCAATTGTGGCTGGATAATTATTACTATGGTCAACTCTTCACGTTACAAAAGCGTACTGATAAAAAAGAATTGACCCTGGGGGGTGGCGTTACCCGATATGATGGTGACCACATTGGCAGGCTGCCCTGGTTGCAGCGGGGCATTCAACCGGCCAACTATCGCTTCTACGATTTGCCCGCCTTTAAAAATGATGCACATCTTTACATCAAGTGGCAACAAAATTTCAGCAGTCGCTGGAAGGGATTTGCAGATATTCAACAGCGATTGGTGCGACATGTAATGGATGGTTTCCGCAACAATCCTACCCTCCGTGTAGATCGTTCCTTTTCTTTTTTCAATCCCAAACTGGGCTTGAGTTACCAAAATGGAGGCACCCAGGCATTTGCAAGCTTTGCTGTTGCGAATAAAGAACCCAACCGTGACGATTTTCAGGCGGGCATAACATCTCAACCAAGAGCCGAGCGTTTGCTGGACTGGGAAGCGGGCTGGTTGTACCGTACAGAAAAAAGTTCAATTGGAATTACTCTCTTCTACATGGATTACCGGGATCAGTTGGTGTTAACCGGTCAGATCAATGATGTAGGCGCTTATACGCGAACGAATGTTCCCCGCAGTTTCCGAACCGGTATTGAGATTGAAGGAGGCATCCGCCTGCATCCTTCTTTACAACTGAATGGTAATCTTACTATCAGCCAAAACAAAATCAAACAATTCACTGAATTCATTGACAACTATGATACCGGTGATCAGGATAAAATTGTTCACCGCAACAAAGACATCTCTTTCTCTCCACCGGTTACTGCCAATGCAACACTCAACTGGAAACCACTACCGACACTCGAACTCGAGTGGCTGCATAAATTTGTGGACAGGCAGTTTCTGGACAATACTTCCAATGTTGCCCGTCAGATTGCGGCCTTTTATGTGCAGGATATCCGTATCAACTGGAAGGTTCCTGTTAAAACTTTTAAGGAGACCAGACTGGTGTTGCAGGTATTCAATTTGTTGAACAGACAATATGCACCCAATGGCTATACCTATCCTTTTGTTAGTGGAGGAAGTTTAATTGCAGACAATTACTTTTATCCGGTGGCAGGAACCCACCTGATGGCAGCATTGAACATCAGCTTCTGATAACAAGATAGAATGATGTTAGCCGGGAAAATTTTCTTTCCAGGCAAGCATACCACCCGCAACATTGATTACGTTGGAAAAGCCGGCAGCTGATAAGATATGACAGGCTTGTCCGCTGCGATTTCCACTGCGGCAATACAAGTAAACAGGTTCATCTTTCCATTCATCAATGGCATCTGTTTGCATCATCTGCACTTGTCCGAGTGGCAACAACAAACCGCCAATGTTGAAATCTGCATGTTCATGCGGTTCACGCACATCTACGAGGTGAATGGATTCGCCACGATCGAGCATGGCCTTGAGTTCATGTACGCTGATTGTTTTCATAAAAATTCGATGAATATTAATATTGGGACTGAGTAGAATCTGTTGGTGCTGGAGCAGTGCTGCTC
>JBJTJJ010000445.1:0-1132 GCA_046095445.1 Sediminibacterium sp. | reverse complement strand
CTACAACGGCACTTTTACCAGTGGTGGCATTCCATCAATCGGTTATAATGCCAACGTGGAATTAGAAAGTGATGAAGACAGAAAAAAATATAAGTTGCCCGAAAAGAAAGAAGATCTTCCCCCCCATCGCGATCCTTACGGGGAAAAAACACTGCTTTTTAATGATGACGCTGACCTGATTGATTTTGAATGTATCGTTAGTACTTCACCCGATCAAATTGCAATTGCACCCGGCTACATCCAGAAGGAATGGACGGAGAATGGACGGCGGTATTTTCATTACAAGCAAGACTCAAAGGCAGATTATTTTTTCAACATTGTCTCAGCTCGCTATGCCATATTAAAAGACAAATGGGTGAGCCCGGAGGGCAAAGAAGTCAATCTTGAAATCTACTATCACCATGAGCACGCTTACAATCTTGACAGAATGATGTCTGCATTAAAAGACGGACTCAGTTATTTCCATCGTCATTTCGGTCCTTATCAATACAGACAAGTGCGGATCCTGGAATTTCCCCGCTATGAAGAATTTGCACAATCCTTCCCTAATACGATTCCTTATTCGGAAGACTTTGGCTGGTTCGCTGATTTCTCCGACCCAAATGATTATGACTATTTCTATTATGTTACAGTACACGAATTAGCCCACCAGTGGTGGGGACATCAGGTGGTACCGAACTATACCCGTGGTTCGAACCTTATCTCAGAGTCACTTGCGGAATATTCGGCATTGATGGTATCTAAGGAAAAATATGGATCTGACAATGTGCAACGATTCCTTCGCTATGATCTGGATGGTTATTTACGGGGAAGAGCCACCGAGACAAAGAAGGAAAACTTGTTCATCAATTGTAATCGTCCTTATCAATGGTACCAAAAAGGTAGTTTGATATTGTATGCCTTGCAGGATTATGTAGGGGAAGCCAAACTGAATGCACAAATCAAAGCATTCCGTGACAGTTTTGCACTCAGAGAGAATCCGCCCTTCCCCGGTAGTTATGATTTGTTTTCTTTTGTACAAAAAGCCGTACCTGACTCGATGCGATATTTCCTGGATGATTCGTGGTTGAAAATTGCCCTATACGAAAATAGAATTCTCAAAGCAACTGCCAACAAAATCAAGGGAGATGAA
>JBJTJJ010000444.1:0-3440 GCA_046095445.1 Sediminibacterium sp. | reverse complement strand
CGGTTGGGTATGGGTATGTATGGAGGAGGTGCTTCGAATCAATTACAATTAGAACCTGTCGCGGTTCTTACATCAACGATTGCTCAAATACGAAAAGTCTCGGCCGGAAAAACAATTGGCTATGGAAGAACGGCTGTTGTGGGAAGAGATACTTTGGTGGCAGTAGTGAATATAGGGTATGCAGATGGATTCAGCAGACAATTGGGTAATGGAGTCGGCGAGGTTTGGGTTGGAGGACACCTGGCTAAAGTACTCGGACATGTTTGCATGGATATGACAATGATCGATGTAACAGATATTCCTGAAGTCACTGTAGGAATGGAAGTGGAAATCTTTGGCCGGCATTTACCCGTTTCAGCAATTGCACGAAATGCAGGGACCATTAGTTATGACATCATGACGGGTATTAGTGCCAGGGACAAGCGGGTTTATATAGAAGAATAGGTATTGTTAAAGAGTGGAATTCTCTTCCGGAAAAAATGAGCTATCAAAGTCAAATACTATATTTGCATCTGAAAATTGAGCAACAGTGAAAGGAAAACACCTGATTTATTTAATTCTATTCATCCTGGCTGCAGACCAGGCACTGAAATTTTATATCAAGCTGAATTACTATGCCGGTGAGGAGCATATAATCGTTGGTGATTGGTTTCGTTTGCACTTCGTAGAAAATGAAGGCATGGCGTGGGGTTGGAAATTTGGTGGCGATTGGGGGAAGATTGCCCTCACACTTTTTAGATTGGTGGCTGTGATCTGGGGAAGCTTTTTAATCAAGGACTTTATCACCAAAAAATATAGCCGCGGTTTTCTCATTTGTGCTGCGCTTATCTATGCCGGAGCATTGGGCAACCTGATTGATAGTCTTTTTTATGGAATGATTTTCGAACAAAGTAATCCTATTACCCAGAATGTGGCCAAGCTGTTTCCGCCAGATGGTGGATATGCTTCTATACTTCATGGCAAAGTAGTTGATATGCTCTATTTCCCTTTGATTACCAATGCACATTTCCCTTCCTGGGTTCCGGTGTGGGGCGGACAAGAATTTGAATTTTTCCGTCCTGTTTTCAATCTCGCTGATGCCTCGATTTCTACTGGAGTTATCGTGTTGCTTTTATTTCAAAATCGCCTTATGAAAAGAGAGGATGAAAAAGTGGTCAATACGATTGTCACAAGCACTGAAGTAAGTGACAAGAACCAGGTCATGTAAAATGTTGGCCTACGCTTAGTAAATCGTAGGTTGCCGCGTTATTGATATGCTCTGTGTGTTCGGAGTCAGTCCGATAACCTGATCAATCAAACCGAATCCTTTGGCATAATATGAAATACCAGTAAGTATAATCCGATATGTCCCCTGATTTGGTTTGAAGAAAATTTCCCTTTTAACAGCTATCACATTTTGGTAAGTATTCCCTCCAACAGTATAAGGGACTGTATTTTTTGAAATAATCTTAAACTTCGATTTGGTATCGCCATATTCAAATACTCCCGGCGTTGCCTGTAACTTAACGGTACCGTATTCAGGTGTTTCCCAATCCTCATTCACAGCAGCGGACTCTTTAAGAAAAGGATAGAGTATAAGGAAGTTAGGGATGGAGTCAAAAATATAGACATAATCAAACTCAGGAGTGCTGAGCGCATAGTAGTTGCCAATATTCGAATTCTTGGCAAAATAAAAAGTGTCTCCCAGGGACCTGCCGAATTGGAAGTAGGTGAGGCTATCAATATCAAAGGTGTCATCTGATACAGTAACCCTGAATGTATCCAGATTTACTATGTTGGGAATATACTTGTAGGTCCAGTTGGATGCCTCGGTAGTAGGGAAATAATCAGTCCCACCCCCACCACCTCCTCCCGAACCGGAAGTTGTTACTGCAAAACTGCAGAAGGTGCCGTTGAATTTGAGGGTGAAAACAGATGTCTTTGGAAGCAATGGCTTACCAAATCCTCTGACACTAACGGTCTTTGCACCTGTTTGCAAAACAAAGCCGGAATCACGGAACCACATACCATTCACGGTATCTGATTCAATGATGTATTTACCTGTACTGATGAAATTGACTTTGGCTTGCAGTTGATTGGCAGAAGTAAGGGGTACATCAACCTTGAAAGTACCATTGACTCCGATCTGCTTGCAGTTCCCTGAAGAGTCGAGCAAGGTACCGCGGGCAATCATGGAAAAGCCACCATTTTCGAGACTAAACTCCTTCTCGCATGAAGCCAGTAAGGCTGCGATGAACAAAAAAGAAAGTGATTTCATCCGAAAAGGCCTCATGTTATTTGCTTTCAAGACATTATAAGATACAAAATAAGTTAAAAACGCTGCCCTGTGACACTATTATTTCATACATATTCAGGAAAGCTTATTTTTAACTTTTTACTGACGATTCAATAAAGCTATACTAATCTAATTATATGACCTCTATTTATAAATAGATGTAATTAAAATCGCATATAATCAAACAGTTCAACCAGCCAAAACGACTGCTTATCCCGTACTGGGATGTTACAGGAAGGACTGATTTCGGCTGAAAAATGATTCCCGGGGTAGTTGACTCTTTATTTGGGTCGGCGGAATATATAACGGGTAATAAAAATTCCACCTGAGCTACTGCCCTGAGAAGACTGTTGATTGCTGCCGGTAATAACTGAAAAAAGTTCCCATCCTTCATTGCTGAAATCATTCAGGCGCTCTACAATTACACGGTCATTATTGGTGATGTTATCAAAATTGATGCCCACCAGACTATAAAAATTCTTCAATTCTTTCTCGCGGGTTTGACCATTGTCATCAGTGGTAAGAATTCTGGAACGTCCCAGGCCACCCGGAACGACTGATTCAACAGCGGTGATTTGTTTGTACTCATAGCGTACCGCAGGAGCAGGATTCATCTGTGCAGAAACAGCTACAAATGAAAAGCTGAAAGAAAGCAAGAAGAGGCCAGCCAATAGATTTTTTTTCATATACTGGTATTTAAGTACCAAAGTTATAAATACTTTCATTTTATCAGACCATCTAATCTTTTTTGATTGCCCCGTTCCCTGTTATTCTTTTCCTGCTGAAACCACCATAATCAGTGGGTTTTGAGCGGCCGGTCTACCCGTTTTTTTGTACCTTTGCACACTTAATATTTTAGCCGCGCAAGATAAATTTCATCAACTGCCATGAGTACTGCATATAGGGAATTTTCGGGTCTGCAACTGCCTATAATTGAACAGGAGACTTTACAACTGTGGGAACAGGAGCAAACTTTCGAAAAAAGTATCACCCTCCGGGAAGGGAAGCAACCCTTTGTATTTTATGAAGGTCCCCCGAGTGCCAACGGTATGCCCGGCATTCACCATGTTATCTCCAGAACACTCAAAGACATGGTTTGCCGCTATAAAACCATGCGTGGATTTCAGGTGAAACGTAAGGGTGGTTGGGATACACACGGATTACC
>JBJTJJ010000443.1:0-7699 GCA_046095445.1 Sediminibacterium sp. | reverse complement strand
GTATTGCTTTTAAAAGATGATGTACTGAATGCCGTAACTGGCTTGGGTACAGGTAAATTATCAGACCACTATAAAGTAATTGTAGAAAAGGGAGGAAAATTCTTTTTGTCCGGTAATTCCAGTAAGGCCAGGAATCTCACTGAGGAAGATCTAAAAGGTAAACCCGCTTCCTTTGCATTGCCCAATGTATTTGTGAAGTTAGCGGCAGAATCGGACAAATTGTTTACTTACTAAGTGGTTGATCCTGTAGATAGAATAATTTTCATTTCGCCAGTAAGAAATTCACCGGCACATGCAGGCGGCTTCTCCAGGATTTTTCTGAATGATCTTGACCGGGCCAGTTTCGACTCATCCACCGGGTAGCAGGATATTTCTTGTTGACCATGATACTATCAACTTGGTTTTGCAGGTCAGCATACATGGCATCTAGCGTCTCCGTGCCATGATCAAAATAGATGCGGTGTTTCCCGGGAGAAGGAAGGTTCTTTTTTAGATATGCAAAAAATGCACCGGGTACCGGGTTATTATCCATAGAAAACAATCCGGGCCAATGGGTAGATAAGCAGGCAGCACCACCAAAAATATCAGGATATTCACATAGCGCATACAATGAAATCAAAGCACCCATGCTACTGCCCGCCAAAAATGTATGTTCCCTGTCTTTTCGGGTTGCATAGGCGCTATCAATGAATGGCTTTAATTCCCTGGTCAAAAATTGAAGGTAACGATCAGAGCAAATAGCTATCCCATTGAAGATCGATTGACCACCAACCCGATAGCCACTATATATTTTTTCCTGTGCGGTATCAGGTAATGTCTCAAAAGGTTTTTGCGGAAAGTATTCCGCATGGCGGGTCTTGCCTCCATTCCAGATACCCACCACGATACAGTCCATTATCTTTTCTTGGCGCACCAGATCTGTGATTACTTCATCAATTCCCCATTCCTGTTTGTTCCAGGTAATGGTGCTATCAAACAACATCTGACCGTCTTGCATGTACAAAACGGCATACTTTTTTTTCGGTGTATAGGAAGCCGGCAGCCATACATCTACATTGCGGGCAGCTACATAAGCAGAGGAAAAATTTTCGTGGCGAATGATACGCCCCTCAACAGGAGTGGGAAGCTGTGCCTGTAAATTTATTAATGGTAACAAAACCAGGCATACTATCAACATTCGTAAATAGATTTTCACATTGCTGAAATTAAACCAAGCTAATACTATTTTCAAAAAATTTTTTAAAAGTATTCAAACATAGCCAACCCTATTTATTATTCTGTTGATTAGCTATCTTAACTTCCCAATACATCAGCAATCCAATTACAATTGACTCAAGGAGGAAACAAACTTGTAAAACCTCATGAAGCTTTGTTCCGTATATAAGAAATAATGAAAGCAGCGTAAGGAAGTAAATGCCATTCAGACAAGCAATCACCAAAAAATGAACCGGCCTGTATGGATGATTATGCCGGTAGCAAGTAATTGAATAAGCAGACATCATAAATGCTGCTGCCATTAAAGAATACATCAATTCAACGGGCAGACCGATTTTTTCCTGAAATATTTTTTGTAGCAAGAATAAAAGAATTCCCGAGAGAAAAGCACCGATGCCATCGAAGAGGAAAAGCAGTGACGGGCGAGTGGTAAAAAATTCGGAAGTACGTTGCAGAAAGGATGACTTCATAAGTAGAGAATCACATCTATTGTAGGGAGACTCGAAATCAATTTCCAGCTACTGCACCCAATCACTTGACTACATCACTCATATTAGCCCCTATGAGTTCAGCATTGGTAAGGTCTGCATTGGTGATGTCAGCATTCGTTAAATTAGCGCCGGCCAGATTCGCACTGTGAAGAATGGCTCCGCGAAGAATAGAATCTGAGAAGTTGGTATTGCTTAAATCAGCATTGGAAAAATCAGCACGGAATAAGTAAGCGCCGGTTAAGTTGGCGCCGGTTAAATTAGCACCGGTTAAATTAGCACCGCGAAGATCTACGTTGGTGAGGTCGGCATTTGACAGATCGACATTGCTCAGATTGGCAGCATGTAATATGGCTCCTTTTAAGACGGCACCCGAAAAACTGGCTCCTCTCAAATCAACCTTACTCAGGTCTGCACGGAATAAATAAGCCCCTGATAAATTGGCGCGGGTCATGTTGGCCTGGGTCAGGTTCGCCCCGCGAAGGTCGGCACGTTCTAAAATTGCACCTTCCAAATTGGCACCCTCTAAATTAGCTCTCTCAATCACCGCACCCGTTAAATCTGCACCGCCGAGACTCGCTTCGGCTAGATTGGCTTTGGTCAGATTGGCTTCACAGAGATCTGCTCCGGTAAGGTCAGCAGCGAATAGCCCGGCATCCACTAATCTTGCACCCTGCAAAAGAGCACTCGCTAAAATTGAACCATCCAGGTTTGATTTGTCGAGATTCGCCCTGGTGAAATCCAGGTTATTGAGGTTCAAATCTGCGAGATTTACTCCCCGCAAATTGAGACCGTGCTGTGCCATTGCAATCAGATTGATAACTCCGGCCCTGGTAAAATCACTCATTTGGCAAATAATTCAATTCGATAAAAAAACCTGCAGTTTAACAAATATACAAACTGGCAGAGGAATTCACAGGAATTGGATTTTAAAATGGACTTTTATATTTGGTGCCATTGGTTTTCAGGCACTTACAAATATAATCCTGTCGAAAAAACAGGCAGCATCTATATAACTGTACCTACATGCAAATTATTGTATTTGTTAAAATATTTCATGGCGAATTACATCGCCGGCTAACACAAACAATGAGCAGAGAAACGATGATCATTCATTTGTAAATCGCTAAGAGCAAGAATATTCCGGCTTACTGCTTCACAACCGCTATACTTACCTGGTACCTATCCGCTATCAGGGTTATAACATAGGTTCCGGGCAACCAGTTGGAAACATCTACGCGTTGCTGATGCTCGCCTGTCTGACGAAATCCCTGATTATCAATTGCGATAGTCTTTCCCTGCATATCAGTTACCCGAATAAGTACACGGGCGGCCTGTTGCAATCGGTATTTGATCAAAGCTTCCTGCTGCAATGGATTGGGAAATACCTGCAAGCCCCGAACCGCTGAAGTCAACGGCGGTATTGAAATGGATGTAGGAAGAATGGTTGCAGAAAAAGTATTGGAAACCGGACTTTCATTATGGAGTCGATCAAGTGCAGTGACTACATAATAATACGTATTTCCGGGAGCGGCTTCATCCACATATCTAAGTGTATCCACCGGGGAAATAAATCTGAGCAAAGATGGGTCAGTGATGTTAACAGGTGTCTGCGTTGACCGATACACTACATATTGCCTTGCCTTGTCCATTTCAACAGATGTTGCCGGTGGTGCTGTCCAGCTCAAGCTCACCGATGTTCCAATCACATTTCCGGTCAATGCGGAAGGCGATTGCGGACCCACATTGTCTTTCCAGTTCATGGCAGGCAGTAAACTAGGTCTTGCAAAATAGTTGTTGCGCAGCGAGTCCCTAAAACCGTTGGGATTGGCCAGAATATTTGCAGCTCTGAAGAATACCGATCCGCTGAAATTGCTATTCGAGCGATTCAATTGTATCTGTGAAGATATTTGTCCTGGATTACTCCAGTTAGGATCGCTGTCTGTATTGATTTTATAGGCAGCCATTCCACTGTATAAATGGCGCCTTCCGCCTAATTCATTCCACCAGGGCACTAAGACGGAATAATTGGCGGCACTGAATCCAATGCTCCAATAGATCTGTGGTACCAGATAATCTATCCAGTCATTTTGCATCCATTTTCTACTATCTGCATATACCGCACTGAAGCTTTGCAATCCGGTGGTAGCTGAGCCGCCTGTTACAGAACCCGCATTGGCCCAGATACCAAAAGGCGACACGCCAAATTTCACCCAGGGCTTAACTGCCCGCACACTATCATAGGTTCGCTTAATCAGACTATCAATATTCGCTCTACGCCAATCATTTCTGCCGGTGGATGTATTGGGAAACCCCCTATTATACTGGGCAAAAGTTGCATCATCATTGAATGGCGTCACACCGGTTCCGGGCGGATAGGGATAAAAATAATCGTCGTAATGTATGCCATCTACGTCATAGCGACGCAATACATCCATCACCACCCGGATAATGTAGTTCGGCACTTCGGGTATGCCCGGATCGAGAATACGCAGGGTTCCCTGAGCCAATAAAAGTTCGGGGCGCTGGCGGGCTATGTGGTTGGGTGAAAAATTATTGATGTTCCCAAAGTTGGAAACTGCCCGATAGGGATTGAACCAGGCATGGATCTCAAGTCCTCTTTTCCTACATTCTTCAATGGCAAATTGCAGCGGATCATATACAGGGTTGGGACCTGCTCCCAAATTGGAAGTAGAAAAAATATCTGCCCAGGGCTCAATCGAACTCACATAAGCAGCGTCACACTGGCTTCTTACCTGAAAGAAAACCGTATTGATGCCGGTTGATTTCAGTTGATCGAGCAAGGAAGTCAATTCAGTCCGTTGCTGTGCCGGCGTTAAGGAACGGGAGGAAGGCCAGTCAAGATTGGAAACCGTAGAAATCCAACTACCGCGTAATTCTCTTTTGGGTGTTTGGGCAGGAAGGGTTAGCGATACAACAAGAAGTAGAAATGAAACTATGAAAAGCCGCATGAAATGCTATTATATCGCAATATACATGAATAAAAAAGAACATGAATTCGGGTATGGCACATAAAATTTTCTTTTCGCTGATATGCCTTTATTTCATGCTTTCATCAGCACTAACAAATAAACCCTATGTGCATGTGGCAAAAATTATGGTGTACACAAGTCAGATGAAGAGTTAATTGAGTTTTCTGAAAGAAGGAGTAGAAGCAGCCAATGAAAAAGAGCCGGGGGTGCTGCGGATGTATGCTGTTGCTAAAAAAATCATCCCCACAGAATTACCACCAGAGAAAAACCCTGTTCCGGTTGTAAAGTACAATTTTTATTTGCAACTATGTTGCATTTAATAAAAAAGGACTAATTTGCAACATTATTGCAAATACATGTTGTATGATTATACTCAATAATGTCAGCAAATCCTTCAAAGGAAGCCCGGCGGTAAAGAATCTCAGTGTTGAAATAATGGAGGGGGAGATATACGGGCTCCTTGGCTCCAATGGTGCAGGAAAGTCAACCACCCTGAACATGTTGCTGGGTTTTCAGCAGCCAGACCAAGGGAAAGCATTTATCGATGGGCTGGATACTTCTGAGCATGTTAAAGAGGTCAGGTCACTGACGGGATATATTCCCGAGAGTGTAAGTCTGTATCCGTATTTGACGGGTATAGAAAATCTGGCATATTTCTGTACTATCTCCGGAAAGAAATATTCAGAACAAGAATTGGCGGGCTTTCTCACCGAATGTGGCCTGGATTCGGCAGCACATAACAAAAGAAGTGAAACCTATTCAAAAGGTATGCGCCAAAAAGTTGGCATTGCGATAGCGTATGCCAAGAGCTCCAAGGTGTATATTTTAGATGAACCCGCTAGCGGTCTGGATCCGGTAGCCAGCAATGAGTTGTCTATACTGTTAGTCAAACTGGCTTCGAGGGGAGCTACCATTGTTATGGCATCACATGATCTGTTCCGGGTGCGAGAAACCTGCACCCGAATTGGGATAATGAAAAGAGGCACACTTGTTAAAGAAATGATGTCTGCCTCCGTTTCAGCCTCTGAGTTAGAAAACATCTATTTGGCTTACATGCAAGACTAAATCAGGCAACATGAATACGATTGTAGTAAACGAATGGAAAAATCTGGCAAGAGACAAGGGGTTACTGATGGCCTCGATTTTTTTTGCAATAGTGCTGATAGCCGTATCTATTATTTCTGTGGAAGAGGTAAAGCAGTCGAAAGATAATCAGCAAAAAGCGCAAAACCATATGCGCGAAAAATGGGAATCAATCGATTCAATGAATGCCCATTCTGCGGCTCACTATGGAACCTATTTGTACAAACCTATTTCAGCTATTGGAAACTTTGATGAAGGTGTCTATAGTGTAACAGGTAAGGTATTGAGAATAGAAGGACACGTTCAAAATGAAATTGTTTACTCTGAAGCATCACAGTCCTTGCTAATATCAAAATTTGGTAAGCTGAAAAGCTCGCTTATTCTTCAATACATAATCCCCCTTCTGTTGATCTTCCTTGCATTCAATAGCATGAGCAATGAGAAAGAATCGGGGAGGGTTAAACTCTTATACTTACAGGGTGCGAACACTGCACAATTGATCTTTTCAAAGTCAATTGCAGTCTGGATGTATGGAATACTACTCCTGTCGATTACCTTTTTCGTACAACTGCTCTGGCTGCCGCCAGACTATGACCAGACACAAAGACTGCTACTACTTTTTGTCGTCTTTTTACTGTATTACTATATAATGGTCATAGGCACTATTTATTTATCGGCTAAACTAAAAAACAACACTGCAGTTCTTACAATGACGCTCGCAGGGTGGATGTTATGGACAATATTTTTGCCAAAAATTTTGGGCAATACGAGTGAAAAGGCTTTTCAGCTTCCGAGCCGTCAAGCTTTTCTAACTGCCATGCAAGAAGATCGGGCAAAAGGAATAGATGGGCACAATCCTTCGGACAAAAGAGAAAAAGAATTAAAAGAAAAAGTTCTCAAAGAATACAATGTTACAGACGTAAAGGACTTGCCGATCAACTATGATGGAATCAGAATGCAAGCAGACGAGGAATATGGCAACCAGGTATGGGATAAACATTTCGGTAACAACTATACCCTCCTTAAAAAACAAAAAACATTTTATCAACTCTCCGGTATCATCAATCCATTCATTTCATTACAAAATCTGAGCATGGGTCTATGTGGAACAGACATGTATCACCATGTTCACTTTTTGCAACAGGCAGAATTGTACAGAAGGGAGTTCATTAAACTACTGAATGATAGACATGCTTTTGGCGGGTCGAAAACGGGTGAATGGGAATGGACAGAAAAAAACGAATTTTTTAGGTCCATAAAAGATTTTGAATATAGAAATCCTGCTCTCGGGTCTCAATTACAATCTTACCAGGTTGATTTGTTCTGCCTCATAGGCTGGGCTGCTCTGATTACCATCATCGTACTTTTTAAAGAAAAGAAAAAAGAATATGTATGAGTCTGATAGCATCATCTATTAGAAGTGAAAATATACACTTTAAGAGAAATCCCTATAAAATTGGCGCTCTCATATTATTTTTTGTGGCAGCTATTTATGGTCTTCAAAACGGTTATACTCTATATCAAACTCAGACAGAAGAAATTGAAAAAATCAAACTAAAAAACAAGAAAACAAGCGATCAGGTTGTACAATGGTTTGCAGAAGGAAAGTCGGGACCCGAAAATCGGCCTTGGATAAATATTAGTGAACCCTACTGGTCACTATGGTATACGCCCTCACCGGTATGTAAAACACCATCTGGCCTGATGCCCTTAAGCATCGGACAAGCAGAGCAATTCGGTTATTACAAACAAGTAACCAACAGAAGTACTCCGTATGATGCAGACCTCGCAGAAGAAATTGCCAATCCGCTTGGTGGCGAAATTTATGTGGGACTTCCATCTCAACATGAATCACGTGTGTCCCCAATAAACACAGGTTGGCCTCGAAGCACAACCGATGCGCCACCTGCCGCACCGGCA
>JBJTJJ010000442.1:0-5142 GCA_046095445.1 Sediminibacterium sp. | reverse complement strand
ATATAGTGCTAGCTTGTTTACCCGGGTATATATTGGCAGCAGATGTAGATACAATTCAGATCTACAGCCGGTCCATGCACAAATCAATTCCTGCAGTGGTCGTAACACCTGATGGATATAGCTCCCAACCGGTTCAACGCTATCCCGTTGTTTACTTGTTACACGGTGCCGGTGGAAGTTATTCCAATTGGATCAAAAAAGTGCCTGCTATCCGGGCATTGGCAGATCAATACCAGGCTATCATAGTTTGTCCCGATGGTGCCTCTACCAGTTGGTATTTTGATAGTCCTATCGACTCCGGCTTTCGCTATGAAACGCATGTAGCTATGGAAGTGCCCAATCATATCGATAGTGCTTACCGCACCATCAATGATAGGAAAGCAAGAGCAATCACCGGGTTGAGTATGGGAGGACACGGGGCTTTGTTCATTGCTTTTCGACATGCTGACCGTTTCAGTATTGCCGGCAGCATGAGTGGTGCTCTCCACGTAACTGTGATTCGCAAGGGATATGGTGTGGAAAAGCGGTTAGGAGATACAACGGTGAATGCTGTTTACTGGCGGGATTGGAGCGTATTGAATGTCATAGAACAATATCCGAAAGATTCCCTCAGCATTTTAATTGACTGCGGTACCGAAGACAGAGTGATACCCATGAACAGGGCAGTACATGAAAAAATGTTGAAGCTGAAAATTCCCCATGAATACCTCGAACGTCCTGGAGAGCACAACTGGCCCTATTGGGAGAATGCCATCCATTATCAGATGATGTATATCAACCAAGAATTAAGGAAGAAACGAAAAGGGTAGAAGCCAATACCTGCTAGCACCCTGGATCACTATTATTGAATCACTGATTTGCTCCGGGATTTGCCGCAGTGACGAGGGGCATCCGGCAGTTTAGGCATCACTTGTTTTTTCACAGCAGTATCACGCCGCGCGGCAGGGGAACCAGTTCCTTCCTGTAAAACATCCAATACATATGTTTCTTCTGCAATAATGCGACCATATACCGGATCAAAATATCGCCAGGTGCCATGTTTCAGTGATTGTCCTTCCATTTTAATTACAACCCGCTTATATACATTAGGTTCTCCGGGATCCTGAACCAGAATTGTATCCAATTGTTGCTTATCGAGCTTTCTAGGTGCCCGCCAATTTTCCTCCCTGACCAATCCCGCGACAGTAAAATAGCGGCAACGGCCATCTTTATTTCCATAGCGAAAAGTTTCTTCGGCGATTTTGTCACCCATGAGGTTATAGGTCTTCCAGGTACCCACTTTGAGGTCATCGAGGTAATATCCTTCTGCCTCATAACCCGGATTTCCCCGCAAAGCGGGATAACGTTCCACCCACTTCCCCTGTTTCCGGTCATTCATGTCTACCTTGTTGATGGAATCACCATGCACACCTTTCACAAAAGACTTATATTGATTTTGTGCGCCGGCGGATAAAGAAAATAAGCAACAAAAAATGATCAACCTACCATACATAATGCATAAATTGTAGTTTAAATTTATTACAAATATGCGCATTTGTACTCCCAAATTATTGTTAAGCATCCCCCTCTTATTTGCCGGATACCTCTCCGCACAAATCAAACCTACACCGGCCACTGAAAGATTAGCTGTGGTACAGCAACGGAAAAATGCCTCATCACAATCCCTTTTGAATCAGGTTCCCTTCCGCAATGTTGGTCCCTCCATCATGAGTGGTAGGGTGGTTGATGTAGAAGTTAATCCTGATGACCCTACGGAAATATATGTCGCTTATGCCAGTGGCGGTTTGTGGCACACGGTTAATAACGGACAAAGCTTCACGTCTATTTTTGATTCTACTGATATTTTAACCATTGGTGATATAGCTGTGAACTGGAAAACTCACGCTATTTGGGTAGGAACAGGTGAAGTCAACAGCAGCCGTTCCTCTTATGCAGGCATGGGTGTTTACAGGTCAACGAATAATGGAAAAACCTGGGAATACCTTGGCCTTCCTGAGAGTCATCACATCGGTAAAATCCTGTTACACCCCACCAACGATCAGGTGGTATGGGTGGCTGCGTTGGGACATCTTTATTCACCTAACAAAGAGCGGGGTGTATATAAAACTTCCGATGGAGGAAAACAATGGAAGCAGGTTCTCTATGTAGATGACAATACAGGTGCTGTTGAAATGGATATCAACCCGCAAAATCCTGATGTACTGTATGCAGCCATGTGGTACAAAACCCGGAGTGCCTGGAACCTGGTGGAAAGCGGTGCGACCAGTGGAATTTATCAATCCAACAGCGGGGGTGAACAATGGCAACTCATTTCCGGTGCCGGAAGTGGCTTCCCTACCGGAGAGGGTGTCGGTAGAATCGGACTTGCCGTTTTTCCTAAAAATCCATCCATTATTTATGCCATAGTGGACAACAATTTCCGCCAGCCCGATACTGCGAGAAAAAATGCAGATACAAGCCGCTATGTGCTCAGTGATTTTAAAGGGCTGACCAAAGAAAGTTTTGCTGCACTTGACAATAAAAAGTTGCAGTCATTCATCGGTTCTCCCCGCAATGGTATTCCTTCCAAATACACGGCTGCCGAACTAAAAGAAGCAGTAGCTGCTGATCGCTTTCCTCCTTCAGTGATCTGGGATTACCTCTACGATGCCAATACTGCACTTTTTGAAACACCTATCTATGGTGCACAGGTATACAAGAGTGCCGATGCAGGCAAGAGCTGGACAAAGACACATGACAAAGGCATCAATCTCTACAGTACCTATGGGTATTATTTTGGAAAAATATTTGTTAGTCCGACCCGAGAAGATAAAATCATCATCACAGGTGTTGATGTGTTGATGAGCACCGATGGTGGAAAAAAGTTTGTCAGCATCGGTAAGGAGAATGTTCACTCTGATCACCACGCTATCTGGATGAGTGCAACCAAAGATGGACATATCATCAATGGCAATGATGGTGGTTGTAATATAACCTATGATGATGGACAACATTGGTTCAAGGCGAATACGCCGCCGGTGGGTCAGTATTATGCTGTGGCAGTAGACATGGCCAAGCCTTACAATGTGTATGGAGGTTTGCAGGACAATGGTACCTGGTTTGGTTCAAGCAATACACGCGAAAGTTATCGCTGGTATGATTCCGGTGAGAACCCGTATAAATCAATCAATGGTGGAGATGGAATGCAGGTGCAAGTGGACTGGCGCGATAACAAAACGGTGTACAGTGGATCACAGTTTGGTGCTTATAGCCGCCAGACCCTGGGCATACCCGGACGAGGAACATCCGTAAGGCCTGCGCGGGATCTCGGACAAGCCCCTCTACGTTACAATTGGCAGACACCAATTCTGCTGAGTCGTCACCAACAGGATGTATTCTACTATGGTAGCAATCAGTTCCATCGTTCACTCAATCGCGGTGATAGCATGGTATCGATAAGTGCAGACCTGACGACCAATCCGCCGCAGGGAGATGTTCCCTTTGGTACTTTAACGACCATCAGTGAGAGTCCGATTCGCTTCGGTTTGCTCTATGTAGGATCAGATGATGGTAACATTCATGTGAGCAGGGATGGAGGGTATACCTGGACCCTGATCAGTAAAAAATTACCCAAGGGATTCTATGTAAGCCGGGTGGTAGCCAGTGCTTTTCAGGAGGGAAGGGTATATGCTACGTTGAATGGATACCGCAATGATCATTTCACGGCTTATGTTTATGTGAGTGATGATTATGGTACCAACTGGAGGTCTATAGCGGCTAATTTACCTGCTGAACCGGTGAATGTGTTGAGAGAAGACCCGGTTCAATCTAATGTATTATATGTAGGTACAGATGGCGGTTTATATGTGAGCATTGATGCAGGCAGTAGTTATATGATGTGGAACAAGGGATTGCCGTATAGTGTGCCGGTGCATGATCTGGTGATACATCCGCGCGACAATGAGTTGGTGTTGGGAACGCATGGTAGAAGTTTGTACATAGCTTCCGTCAGCGAGATCCGTAGGTTGGCTTCCGATGCTACCTATCGCGAGAAGAAGCAGAAAGAGATGACGGGGAAGTAATAACAGCCGAACTATATAATGATTTTACTGCGCAGTGGGGTTTTCCTGTTGCGCAGTTTTTTTTATAATCCATAGGTCCTGGCCACCCAGTACTCCCGGAAATTTCATACCGTCATAATAGAGCATAATTTCCATATCCGCAGGTAATAGTTCCTGCATACCTTTCATGGTATGATAGGTTCTCATACCACGGCTGCCCGGAAGTGTTGAACCGCAAGTGAGCAATCCGTTATATTCCAGTTGACGAAGTTGGTGGGAACTGAGTTCAGGGTAATAGTAAGTGCCTCTGGTACTGATACAGGCAATACCATTAGGTGCGAGCCATTGCTGTAACTGAAGTAGGGAAACTGCCTGCTGATCGGCGGGAATATGGGTAAGTACACTGGTACCGATGATCAGGTCGAATGAAGTGGCAGGGGGCAGCGTATTCTCAGAGGCAAGCAAGAAGGAAATACCTGGAATATGTTGTTGCACCCAGTAGATGGAAGCAGGATTGATATCGACACCGGTGATTTTAGCCTCCGGGAAAAATTCCGGTAGGTGACGGGTAACTCTTCCTACGCCACAGCCCCAGTCCATTACAACTTTCGCCGGTTCTGGGTGGAATTCATGGAAGAGAGCAGCGAATTCAACAGCGGCCTCCCGGCCACTTTGCAAGTACCAGGGATAGTTGATTTGTCCGGTTTCGAATAGTAGTTCATCGGGAGGTAGTGGGAAGGAGGGGTTTTGGTGCTTGAATTTTTTATTCGGGGACTGGTAATAGAATTTTTGTAACCTATAAATGATTTCACTTTTTTCTTCTCTATTGGAAAGAATGCTTCGTATTAGTTTTTTTATAAATTGAGTCATCGCTTATAATGATGTTATTTCCCAGCCTGCTTTCCGTTTGTTTAGGGTATAGAATAAATTTCAGAGGAAGAAAGTAATCATTCTTTTTCAGCAGAATTCTTTTTCAGTGTATCTGTAAATGCTTTGCTGGCACCTTTGGCTTTTGGAATGCTAAGGCTCTCCCAATCCTTTCCGATAAATGACCTGCCCAGGTAAACTATCTGTCCGATGTGGTAGGGGTAATGGGCCAGCT
>JBJTJJ010000441.1:0-4818 GCA_046095445.1 Sediminibacterium sp. | reverse complement strand
CGCTTACTTTATTCACCGCTGGAATTTCAACATTTTGGGTTCCTTTTAGCTGTTATAAAAGGTTTTTATGGTGATATGATTAAACCCATTAATTTTGCTCGCTGCTTTAGCAGTCATTACCATGTCCGACCATTTGCAATTTGATCCCAACGCCGTTGGAAATACCGAGAATAACATTTTCGGCCTACCCTTTTCAGAAGAAGAATCCAAGTTGATTATAGTTCCCGTACCCTGGGAAGTTACTGTTAGCTATGGTGCTGGCACCTCTCGTGCTGCAGAGCAAATTTTTAAAGTCAGCAAGCAGGTGGATATTTTCGATACAGATGGTAATGAAGGTTGGAGACATGGTTTCTACATGCGGGAAGTGGACAAGCGGTTGATGATGAAAAGTGATTATCTCCGCAAAGAAGCTGAACTCTACATCAATTATATTTCTAAAGGAGATATTGTTGAAGAAAATAAATTCATGTGCAAGAGCCTGAAGGAAATCAATGAAGGGAACCGCCTCATGAATGAATGGGTATATCAACAAACCAGGGAATTACTTCAAAAGGGTAAATTAGTGGCTTTATTGGGTGGTGATCATAGTACTTCCTTGGGCTATCTAAAGTCTATTGCAGAATTACATGGAGATTTTGGCATTTTACAGATTGATGCTCATTGTGATCTGCGTAATCAATATGAGGGGTTTGACTATTCACATGCTTCCGTCATGCATAATGCATTGAAGGAAATTCCCTCTATCACTAAATTGGTGCAGGCAGGCATACGAGATTATTGTCTGGAAGAGTGGCAGGAAATCTGCAACAGCAATTATCGTATCGTTACCTATTTTGACCAGGCAATTAAAACACGTCAATTTGAAGGCGAAACATGGAAGACTATTAGCGATGAAATCATTCAGCACTTACCCGAAAAAGTGTACCTGAGTTTTGATATTGACGGATTGGACCGTAAATATTGTCCGAATACAGGTACACCTGTTCCGGGTGGCTTTGAGCTGGAGGAAGTACTTTATCTGGTAAAAAAATTGATACAAAGTGGAAGAAAACTCATAGGATTTGATTTAGTAGAAATCAGTGTCGGTCAAACCGATTGGGACAGTAATGTAGGCGCCCGAATATTGTGGCGGCTGTGTAATATGCTTGTACACCATCATTCATAAGCGGTTGTCAAAGGAATTCCCTTATATCATTGTTCTAGCCAATAATATCCGAAAACCGGCTCATTTTATCAGTTGGCTACTGCTTCTCATCACATTTGCTTCTTGCACCTACTTTGCCATTACTCATCTATCCTCGGCTGCCATACCGATTTTAGTTCTTTTAATGGCGATGATTATTTCAATTATCATCAGTTTGAGACGACTTTCGGAAGAGGGTTACCCTCCATTTTTTTGGCCAATCATTTTCTCAGCCCTATGCTGGATATTTTTACCGGGTGGTTTTTATATCGGACTTCTACTTTTCGTTGCTGCATTGCTCGAAAGACAATCGCATATACCCGTTGAAATAGGAATTGATAAAGATGGCATTACCCTGAATCATTTTCCGGTAAAATTTTACAACTGGCAACTCATCGAAAGATGTATAGTCAAAGAGGGCATATTGACTATCGATTATAAGAACAACAAATTATACCAAAGACATATAGCAACCGATATCTCTGCAGAAGATGAAACTGAATTGAATAATTATTGTCTTTCCTGCATTCGGCAAGCA
This sequence comes from Sediminibacterium sp., assembly GCA_046095445.1. Classification (GTDB taxonomy): domain Bacteria; phylum Bacteroidota; class Bacteroidia; order Chitinophagales; family Chitinophagaceae; genus Sediminibacterium. Next base: position 3,097 of record JBJTJJ010000441.1, on the reverse strand, counting down.
GCAGTGGTTTTTCCAGATCCCGGTAATTGATACTTATCCGTTACTTTTGCAGTATGTCAGTTAAAGTTGCTCCCTTTGTTTTGTATTCTGATGGAAAGGGAAATATCTATGAAGATGAATCACTTTATGCATTAGGCCGTTCCGGTTGGGATGCTTTTCCAGTAGAAGATAATAGTTGGATGCCTTTGCCGGAGGGTGGAAATCTTTACGAGTTACCAGGTCGAAGGGCCATTGGATTGGATGTGAAAGATGGAAGTTTGCGTCTCTGTGACAAAGGATGGGCTGTGGCTGCATTTATTCCCCCCGCCCATACCGGTCTATACCTCGCCGCCTATGAAACTGCTCCCAATGCACCTACGCTTCCCTTATTTTGTTATACCGCTGCCGGATGGTTCAATCAACAAGTTTATGTAACTGCTATCAGAATTGAGCAGGATATACGCCAGGAAGCCGAGGGGTATGATGCTGAAAAGATCAAAGCGGGTAGTGAACATTTGCTCGCAGCCTATCCGGACAACAGATTGGTTCGTCATCTGATGGACAAATGCTGTAATACCTATCATTGTCCTGCAGCCCGCAATTTTGCCCTGGGGCGCTGGGAGTGTCCCATCCCCTCCTCTCCTGCCTGTAATGCCAATTGTATCGGTTGCATTTCATTTCAGCCCGCCGAAGAAAGTATTGTTAGTACCCAAGACCGTCTAACATTTAAACCTACAGCAGAGGAAATTGTAGAGTTTACTGTTCCTCATTTAATGCAGTCACCCTATCCCATTGTCAGCTTCGGTCAGGGATGTGAAGGAGAACCACTATTGATGTGGGAGACGATTCGTGATGCCATTAAAGCTATAAGAAAACACACAGATCGGGGCAGTATCAATATCAATACCAATGGAAGTAATCCGGAAGCAGTAAAGGTTTTATGTGATGCCGGTTTGAATAGTATTCGGGTCAGTACCAATTCTGCACAACCTCATTTATATACTCAATACTACCGCCCGAACAACTATACTTTTGAAGATATTGTTGAAAGTATCAAGGTAGTGAAAGTGTATGGTGGCTGGACAAGTATCAATTATTTTGTCTTTCCCGGTGTTACGGATAGTGAGGAAGAATTTGAAGCATTACACCGGTTAATTGAAGAGACTAACCTAAACATGATTCAATGGCGGAATTTCAATATTGACCCCGATTGGTACCTTGGAAAAATGAATCTTACTGATACAGGTACTCCGATGGGTATCAAAAATATGATGCGTCAACTGAAAAAATCATTTCCTCATCTTCAATATGGATATTTCAATCCACCTATGGAACGCATCAAAGGTGACTTTGCCACTGACTTCGCAGGGGGGAAATAGCCTACACCAGTATAAAATGTCTTCATCCAAATATTTATCCAACGAAATAGCAGGAATCGGACTTGCACTGCTGGCTGTGATAATATGGGGGGGAAATTTTGTTATAGCTCGTAGCGTTGTTGGTCAAATTGGTCCTATATCTCTTGCTTTCTATCGGTGGCTGATTGCCTCTTTGATAATGTTACCCATCGCATGGAAAAGCTGCAAGCGGGAGTGGATATCTATTCGACAAAACATGCTATACCTTTCTATTACAGCACTATTTGGTATCACACTTTTCAATACACTGGTGTACATAGCCGGACATTATACCGGTGCCATCAATATGGCAATGATTGGTACCACTTCTTCGCCAATTTTTTCAATTGTATTGGCGTATTTTATTTTACAAGAGAAGCTCGGTGCACTGCGGATAGCAGGGATTTTGATCTGCATTACAGGCATTCTCTGGCTTTTGGCTGGAGGGAATTGGCAGCACCTGCTTTCCTTTCGTCTGTCGACCGGTGATATATGGGTCTTGGGAGGCGCTTTTTGCTTTGCTGTATATAATATTCAGGTGAGACGAAAGCCCCCTTCCATTTCTTCCACTTCTTTTTTGTTGATTGTATTTTCTTTGGGAACTCTATTTCTTTTACCTGCAATGATTTTGGAAGTGAAACAGTCAAATCCAATTCAATGGAGTTCTTCCATGATTTCTATGCTACTTTATCTGGGGGCAGGGACATCTGTCATCTGCTTTCTGGCATGGAATACTGCGATAAAAAAAATCGGGATTGGCAGAACCGTCTTATTTGGTTATTTGATTCCCTTGGTCAGTTCTGTGGAGGCAGTCATTTTACTAGATGAAAAATTCACCAGACATCACTTGATAGGGGCTCTATTGATCACCTTTGGCTTAGTACTGACCAACTTATCTCCCGAACGCTGGTTGTCAAAGAAAAAAGAATCTTTATAATATTTCTCCGGAAAGAATGTTTCTCCTCACCTGCTTTTTTTACATCTTTGTAGCGTTATGAATTATCAGGAAACATTGTCCTATTTGATGGAACGACTTCCTATGTTTAGTCGCATAGGTGCAGCTGCCTATAAGCCAAGTTTAGATAACACACTTGCCTTGTGCGCAGCGCTTGGTAATCCCCATCGTACAATTAAAACGATTCATATTGCCGGAACCAATGGCAAGGGTTCAGTTAGCCATATGCTTTCTGCCATCTTGCAGGAAGCAGGATACAAAACAGGCCTATACACTTCACCTCATTTAAGAGAATTCCGTGAAAGAATTCGTATCAATGGAACACCTTGCGATGAGCAATTCGTAGTTGATTTTACTTCTCGTAATCATCATTTAATTGAAACTATACAACCCTCGTTTTTTGAGATAACAGTTGCTATGGCATTTGATTATTTCGCTCATCATCAAGTCGATGTTGCTGTGATCGAAACCGGACTAGGGGGTAGATTAGATAGCACCAATATAATTCAACCGGATTTGAGCATTATCACCAGCATCGGACTCGATCATATGAATTTGCTGGGAAATACACTTGAGTCAATAGCTGGAGAAAAAGCAGGCATCATCAAGTCAAATACACCGGTAGTAATCGGGATGATTGATCCCAATCTATATCCTATTTTTATTAATAAGTCAATACAGGAATCAGGAACAGCAGGAAATCAATTCATTCATTTTTCTACTGAGGAATGGAAAATCCTGCAGGTGGAGTTGGGTGATACAATTT
>JBJTJJ010000440.1:0-16707 GCA_046095445.1 Sediminibacterium sp. | reverse complement strand
GCGTCATAGTTACATTCCCGATGAAGTTCTTTAGGGGTTCCATGTTCAACGAGTTTGTCGGGTATTCCCAAAATAGTTACTTCTGCAGTATAACGATGGGCGTTCATGAATTCCAACACGGCAGATCCAAAACCACCAACAACAGTTCCATCTTCAATGGTGACTACTTTTGTATAATTGCTGAATACTTCGTGCAATAATTCCTCATCAAGTGGTTTCACAAAACGCATATCATAATGAGCGGGATCAATGCCCTGGGTTCTTAACTGGCGGATTGCTGCCTGTGCACAATTACCCGGATGACCCAATGATACGATAGCCACATCAGATCCCGACTTGAGACGGCGGCCCTTGCCAATTTCAACTTCTTCCATCGCTGTTTTCCACTCGGGCATTACACCTTCCCCTCTTGGATAACGAATCACGAAAGGCATTGTATTGCTATCCAGTTGCGCCGTGTACATCAGGTTACGTAGTTCCTGCTCATTCATAGGAGCACTGATGATCATATTGTGGATGCACCTGAAAAAAGAAATATCATAACAACCATGGTGGGTGGGTCCGTCTTCGCCTACCAGTCCGGCTCTGTCGAGACAGAAAATCACCGGAAGTTTTTGGATGGCCACATCGTGTACCACCTGGTCATAACCTCTTTGAATGAACGAAGAATAAATGTTACAGAATACTTTCATTCCTTGAGTAGCCAATCCGGCACTAACTGTTACGGCATGTTGTTCGCAAATGCCTACATCGAATGCACGGTGGGGCATTTTTTCCATCATGATTTTTAGGGAAGATCCACTGGGCATTGCGGGCGTAATTCCCATAATCGCTGGATTCTTCTCTGCCAACTCAACGATGGTATGTCCAAATACATCCTGGTATTTGGGTGGTTGAGGTGTTTGAATGGTTTTGCGATAGATTTCTCCTGTCAGTTTATCGAACAATCCCGGTGCATGCCACTTGGTTTGGTCTTTTTCTGCCAGCGCATATCCCTTTCCCTTGGTAGTGATGATGTGTAACAATTTTGGTCCGGGTATTTCCCGCAGGTCCTTCAGTGTGTCAACCAACTTGGTGATGTTGTGTCCGTCTATGGGACCGAAATACCTCAATTTAAGGGCTTCGAACAGATTGCTGCTGTTGCTCACCAATCCCTTCAAACTCGCTTCCAGCTTGCTGGCCATTGACTTACTAAAATTTTCACCGATGGGTAGCTTGCCCATTAGATTCCAAATCTCATCCCGAACCTTGTTATAGGTCGGGGAGGTGCTGATATCCGTCAGGTATTCTTTTAATGCCCCAACGTTGGGGTCGATACTCATACAGTTGTCATTCAAAATAATCAACAGATCGCTGTCCGCAACACCGGCATGGTTCATAGCCTCAAATGCCATCCCTGCAGTCATGGAACCATCTCCAATTACAGCAACTGATTTCCGGTTTTCTCCCTTGTATTTGGCTGCAATAGACATACCCAGTGCAGCTGAGATTGATGTGGAGGAATGTCCTACGCCAAATGTATCGAACTCACTTTCACTTCTTTTAGGAAATCCGCTCAGACCTTTGTACTTCCTGTTGGTGATAAAGTTGTCTCTTCTTCCTGTCAGAATTTTGTGACCATAGGCCTGGTGACCTACGTCCCAAACCAATTGATCGTAGGGTGTTTGATAAACATAATGCAACGCCACAGAAAGTTCAACAACGCCCAAACTGGCAGCAAAATGCCCACCGTGAACGCTGACCACATCAATGATGAATTGACGCAGTTCCTGACAAACCTGGAAGAGTTGCTCCCGGGGTAATTTTTTCAGATCATCCGGGTGGTTGATTTGTTGCAGCAGGGGTCCGGGCGTGATGGTCATGAAAAAAAATTTAGATCGTAAAATTAAGCATTTAAAATCGAGTGGCTGCCTGTTGAATGACTTTGGAAAGGCAATTGATCAATTAACAAGCCCGACTGCATAAAGTTCAGCCCCTGTGACCCCTGTTTTTCGCCAAACAGACGTTTTTTTGACCATTAGTCCTTAAAGGACCCCATTTTCGGCCCGCGGAAGGTTAAATTTGTAAGTATGCTGAAGAGAAACACCTTGTATTGGTTGTGCCAGGTAATGGGATGGACTTTGTATGGTCTGACCCTTATTTTCTTTGCTTTTATATTCAATAACCGCAACAATGAGGTCCTTTTCCCCCGAATTGCAGTAACCATGCTGATTGGCTTATTGTCCACGGACCTTTTAAGGGAATTGCTGATTCGCTTTCAGCTGCGACCCCCCATAACCACTCAAAACTGGTGGAAGTTGGTCGCAACCATCGCAGGTGTAATATTACTTTTTAACCTCGCCAACAGCACAGTTGTAGAGTGGTTGGGACTTTTCGATCCGGCTACCAAGGTTTCTGTGAATACCCGCTTTGTATTTAATCTGATTTTTGACTCTCCCTTGATCATTGTTTGGGTATCCATTTATTTTATCTGGCATTATATAGAATTGGCTTCACAGAATGAGATACAGCGCATTCGGTTGCAGACATTAGTAAAAGAACTGGAATTAAAAACCATCAAGTCGCATATCAACCCTCATTTTATCTTCAATGCATTGAATAGTATCCGGGCATTGGTTGATGAAAATCCAACAAGGGCAAGGACAGCTATTACTGAGTTAAGTAATATCCTCCGTAGCAGCATGCAAATGGAAAAGGCTGAAACCATTACCCTGGAAAAAGAACTAGACATTGTCAAAGACTATCTGGCATTGGAGCAAATCAGGTTTGAAGACCGTCTCCAGGTAGAGTATGAAATCGATGAAGATACTATGGATCAGCAGGTACCCCCTATGATGTTGCAGACATTGGTAGAAAATGCCATCAAACACGGCATCAGCAAGGTAAAATGTGGCGGACTTATCCGCATTGTTTCCGATAACCGGGAGGGAAGACATGTTTTAATCATTGAAAATACCGGTCGATTAGATAACCAGGGTATTTCTACTGCTCAAGTCAATTTATCCAGCATATCCACTGGACAGGGGTTCGGTATTGACTCTACTTTGCACCGATTACAGTTGATGTATGGGAATAAGGCCTCTTTTCACATCAAGAATACGGAAGATGGATTGGTACGTGCTGAAATTGACCTTCCACTGGCAGAGACACTTGTATTACGTTAATTAAAAATTTTTTCTCATGGCCATCAAAACAATCATAATCGATGATGAGCGATTAGCCCGCAATGAGCTAAAAAAATTATTATTGACGCATGCTGAAATAGAGGTAGTTGATGAAGCTGCCAATGCTGACGAGGGAATTGAAAAAATCGAATCCCTGCATCCTGACCTGATTTTTCTGGATATTCAGATGCACGGTAAAAACGGCTTTGACCTTTTGTCTGAATTGGAGAAACCTCCCCGCGTTATTTTTACCACGGCTTATGATGAATATGCCATCAAGGCTTTTGAGGTGAATGCACTGGATTATTTGTTGAAACCCATCGAACCCCGCCGCCTGGGTGAAGCGCTGCAAAAATTGCAGGCAGAAATGATCAAAGACAACCCTGCCCTCGCGAATGCCAACAGAGGACCACTTACAGAACTCGATCAGGTTTTTGTGAAAGATGGTGAACGCTGCTGGTTTGTAAAGTTGGGTGAAATACGGCTTTTTGAAAGTGTGGGCAACTATGCCAAAGTATATTTTGGTACCAACAAACCCCTCATCTTAAAATCCCTCAATGCTCTGGAGGAGCGACTGGATGACCGGATGTTTTTCAGGGCCAACCGGAAGCACATCATCAACCTGCGCTGGATTGAAAAAATTGAACCCTATTTCAATGGGGGCTTACTTGTGGAACTGAAAGGAGGAGAAAAAGTGGAAGTCAGCCGGCGTCAAACGGTTAAGTTCAAGGAAATGATGAGTCTTTAACTGAGTGTTCCGCATCTTTTTTATTCCTAACTTCCCATCATGAGAAAACTCTTTTTATCAGCAGTCAGTCTGCTGTTGCTGGTCAATTTACCGGCACAATCCAACGATCGTTATTTCAATGCCGCTGAAGTGGCCCGAATCGAAGGAATACTTGCTGCTGATGAAATGCAGGGCAGGCGAACCTTTACCCCGGGTATAGAAAAGGCGGCGGCCTTTATTGCGGAAGAATTCCGGTCTGCTCAACTAGCGCCCTATCCCGGAACCAACAACTATTTACAATCCTTTGCGATGCTGCGTCCACGTCTCATCAGCTTACAGGTTCAATTCAATGGAGCGCCGGCAGACACCAAAAATGTGATTGTATTTACTTCCAAAGACACACTGCTGGTCAATAATACCTCGGGTTATCGCCAGGTGAACATAGCTGCAAGCGATAATTTTATGACAGTAGCCCGAAAGTATGTGGGTGCTGCTGCCAATTATATCATTGTAGTTGATACTGCACATGCCAGGATGTTTGGCAACCTGACTCGACTCAAATCACAACAGTTCCAATCTGACTACAACACCATCTTTGTTCTGTCTTCTTCGCTCCCGGCGAATTATTCGATAGAAGCCATACATAGTTTCACCCGCCAACCACTCGCCAATGTAGCGGCCTATATTCCCGGCAAAAGTCGGCCCGATGAATATGTAATTTTTTCTGCTCATTACGACCACCTGGGAATAATGAGTAAAGACAGGCAGGGCAATGTGCTGACAGATTCTATTTTCAATGGCGCCAACGATGATGCTGCGGGTACTACAGCCGTTATTATGCTAGCGAGGTATTTTAAAGCACTGAACAACAATGCCCGCTCCCTGATTTTTGTGGCATTCACGGCAGAAGAAGTTGGAGGTTTCGGCGCTACTTATTTTTCCCGACAATTACCACCCGAAAAAGTAGTAGCCATGCTCAACATTGAAATGATTGGAACGGAGAGTAAGTGGGGAACCAATTCTGCCTACATAACGGGATATGAAAAGTCTAGTTTGGGTTCAATATTGCAGCAGAACCTGACAGGTAGTGGCTTTACTTTTCATCCCGATCCCTATACTGAGCAAAATCTTTTTTATCGTTCCGATAATGCCACCCTTGCCAGACTTGGCGTTCCTGCTCATACAATTAGTACTTCCAAAATGGATAGTGAGCCCAATTATCATAAGGCAAGTGATGAAATTGGTACGCTTGATTTGGAGAATATGGCGCGTATCATTCGTTCGATTGCCATTAGTGCAGGAACGATCATTAGTGGGAAAGATACGCCTTCACGGGTAGATACCGGTCAGTTGCGTTGATAGTAGAAAAGAATGTAATTATTTTACCCGCACTGAAACGCTGTGGATGGCGGAACTGATTTCGCTCATCAGCGAGACATCTTTTTCGATGGCATTGCCCACCACAATCACATCTGCACCTGCTTTGCAATTGAGGTAAGCTTTCTCCGGGTCTGTAATGCCTCCGCCAATGACAAGCGGAATGGATATTTGAGCAGCCACCTGCGCAATCATGGATTCGGTAATCGGCTTTCTTGCTCCGCTTCCGGCATCCATATAAATAAGTTTCAATCCCAGCATTTCTCCTGCCATAGCTGTACACATGGCTATATCATCTTTATCTGCAGGAATGGGGTTGGCGTTGGAAATATATGATACCGTGGTCGGGGCTCCACCATCAATCACCATATAACCCGTTGGAATGATTTCTAGTCCGCTTTTCTTTACAAAAGGGGCGCTGATCACATGTTGTCCGATAAGTAATTCGGCATTGCGGCCTGAAATCAGCGATAAGTAGAGCAGGGCATCGGCATAAGAACTAATCTGTGAGGGTGACCCCGGAAAAAGGGTGACGGGAATTGAACACTGGGTTTTGATTTGTTGAATGCAGCTATCCAGCCGATTCGAAATCACCAGACTGCCCCCCACAAAAAAATGATCTACCCGACAGTTGAGTGCCTTCTCTATAAGCCGATCCAGCGTTGCTTCATCTGCCTTATCGGGGTCTATTAATACAGCAAAAGACTTTTTCCCAGCCTGTCGTTGGCTTGTCAGTAACTGGTAAATTCCTTTGTTCATGCAACTGTAAGATAGGTGTTATTGCAAAAATGGGCAAAAAATCGCAATACCCGCCGATTGTACCTTGGTTTTTGATCGGTGTGCTGGCCTTATGTTGAAGGAGAGACCATTTTGCCGTTGAATCTATAAAAAAAATCATGGCTGATGCTCTAAATTAATTACATTCATATCCGATTTTCAGAATATTAATTTTAGATTAAAATGGGTGATTTTCAGATCAAAAAAGAGGTAAAGAAGTACGATGCGGTCATCGTAGGTTCCGGCGCAGGTGGCGGCATGGCTGCCTATGTATTGGCCAAGGCCGGATTGAAAGTATGTTTAATTGAGGCGGGTCCTAACTATGACCCTGCGATTCATTCCTCTCAGATGAAGAATCCCTGGGAGTCTCCACGTCGCGGAGCCAGTACAAAATTCCGTCCTTTTGGAGATTTCGATGGTTGTTTCTGGGGCTGGCAGATTGATGGGGAGCCCTATACTATGAAGGAGGGGAGTGATAAATGGGATTGGTGGCGGGCCCGTATGGTAGGAGGTCGCACGAATCACTGGGGAAGAATATCCTTACGATTTGGCCCCAAAGATTTCAAGAGACGCAGTATTGACGGGCTCGGGGATGACTGGCCCATCAGTTACGATGATGTAAAACCTTACTACGATAAAATTGATCAGTTGATCGGGGTGTTTGGGTCCAATGAGGGCTTGCCCAATGATCCGGATGGCATATTCCTTCCACCACCCAAACCCAGGCTGCATGAACTCATGATCAAGAAAACGGCTACCGGCATGGGTATTCCCGTGATTCCTTCGCGGTTATCCATTTTAACCAAGCCGATCAACAACGAACGTGGAGCTTGTTTTTACTGTGCCCAATGCAACAGAAGTTGTAAGGTATATGGAGACTTTTCTTCCTCATCTGTGTTGGTAAAGCCGGCTGTTCTCACCGGAAATATCGACCTGATTACAGATGCTATGGCAAGGGAAGTAATTACCAATAGTGAAGGATTGGCAACCGGTGTTTCTTTCATCAAGAAAACAGATGGTGCAGAATACCAGGTTTCCGGTAGAGTGGTGATTTTGGCAGCCAGCACTTGTGAGACGGCTCGCTTGTTGTTGAATTCCAAATCGACGCGCCACCCCAACGGACTCGCCAATGATAGCAATGTGGTGGGTAAGTATTTGCACGATTCTACCGGTGCTGCCATCGGAGGTGTGTTGCCTCAGTTGTTTGGAAGAAAGCGGTACAATGAAGATGGCGTGGGCGGCATGCATGTGTATACACCCTGGTGGCTGGATAATAAGAAATTGGATTTCCCCCGCGGATACCATATTGAGTATTGGGGCGGCATGTCGCAACCTGCTTATGGATTTGGATTTGGCATGCAGGGCTTGAATGGAAAATATCAAATCAATGGTCAAACAAAACCTGCCGGTGGTTATGGCGCTTCTCTGAAAGAAGATGTTCGTTTCTTCTACGGTGCAGGAGTAGGTATGGCGGGAAGGGGTGAAGCCATTCCCAATGCCAATAACTATTGCGAGATTGATCCGAATGTGGTCGATAAATATGGAATTCCGGTGCTGCGGTTTCATACCAAACATTCCGATTATGAAATCAAGCAGGCCAAGCACATGAAGGAAACCTTCAAGGAGATTCTTCACAACATGGGTGCGGTGATTACCTGGGGAGGGGATGATAATGCGGATAATAATTATGGACTTAGCAATCCCGGAAATATTATTCATGAGGCCGGAACTGTTCGCATGGGTGGCGACCGCAAGACATCAGCCCTCAACAAATGGAGCCAGGCGCATGATTGTAAAACCTTGTTCTGTGTAGATGGAAGTCAGTTTGTTTCTCAGGCAGATAAAAATATTACCTGGACGATCCTGGCACTTTCCATGAGAACTTCCGAGTACATCATTGATGAAATGAAAAAACAAAACCTCTGATTATTATCAATACTTTTTTATGGACAGACGGAAATCGATCAAGACATTATTAATTGGCGCTGCCGGAACCGGTGTTTTGGCTGAAGCCTGCAAAGATGCCGGTAAGAAAGAAACAGGCAATTTACCCGATGTAACGGCACTGGCGGATAGGATGCAGGAAGAAAAGGATTACCTGACAAAGCTAAATGCAGGGGATACTTTTTTCACGCCACATGAAATGAAGGTAATCACTTTGTTGAGTGACATCATTATTCCTGCTGATGCGGTGAGTGGAAGTGCCAGCCAGGCCAAGGTTCCGGAATTCATTGAATTCATAGTAAAAGATATGCCCGAGCACCAGACGCCTTTGCGCGGAGGTTTGCGCTGGCTTGACATGTTGAGTGCAAAGCGCCATGAAAAATCTTTTGCAGATATTACCGAGCAACAGCGGCTGGCGTTGGTAGATTTGATTGCTTATCCGGAGAAAGCATCACCTGATATGAAGCAAGGGGTGTCTTTCTTTAATTTGATGCGTGATTTGGTGACCACCGGATTTTATACTTCAGAGATGGGGGTTAAAGATTTGGGTTATCTGGGCAACGTGCCGAATCAGTGGAATGGTGTTCCGGATGATGTTTTGAAGCAATATGGGTATGCTTATTCGGAAAAGGAGTTGAAGGAATGTATTAGTTACGATAAGAATAGCTAAAAGTAAATTTTAATATCGTTGTCTTACATCAGCTAATAGAAGAACCGGGAGCAACCTCTGAATCCGGATGTATAAAATGTAGTTTTCCATGGGGATCCTCGGCCATTAAAATCATACCGTTACTTTCTATACCCCTCATTTTTCTTGGTTGAAGATTGACAACAACAGTAACCTGTTTTCCTATAATCGCTTCCGGACTAAAATGCTGTGCAATACCGGATACAATAGTGCGGGTCTCAAATCCAAGATCCACCGTCAACTTCAATAATTTATCTGCCTTTTCTACTTTTTCTGCTGCAACAATTTTTCCATTCCTCAAATCTAACTTGGCAAAATCATCGTACACAATGCTTTCTTTCAGTGGTGCAAAAGCAGCGGGGGTTACCTCATCATTGTTTGTTGGTGTGATTTCACTCATGGCATTATGTAATTTATTCAGCTGAATAGTAATTTCTTCATCTTCAATTTTACGGAACAATAGTTCGGGGGGCCTAAGGGAATAGCCCGTGCTGAGCAATTTTGTTTTGCCTGCATTTTCCCACAACAGCATCTTGTCTACTACCTTCAACAAGTAACATATTTTTTTGGCTGTAAACGGCAGGAAGGGGTGTAAAAAAATAGCCAGGTTAGCGCATACCTGCAACGCAATGTGTAAGGTGTTATCAATACTTGCCTGGGCTTCCGGTAAAACCTCGCCTCCTTCATTCGTTTGTTTGGCAAATATCCAGGGCTCTTTTTTCTGCAAGTATTGGTTACCACTTCTGGCAAATGCAATGATGTGAAACAATGCCTCCCTGAACTTGAAATGTTCGAGATTATCTTCCACTGTTTTGCGCGTTACCTCAAAAGCTGCTAACATTTCCCGGTCATCATCGGTTAAATGATCGGGATGTAATGGGGGAACCTTACCCTTACACAACTTGTGCATCAACACCAGACTTCTGTTTACAAAGTTTCCGAGTATGGCCACCAATTCACTGTTATTCGCATCCTGAAATCCCTTCCAGGTAAATTCACTGTCCTTGGTTTCAGGTGCTATCTGTGTCAGATAATACCGTAATACATCCGCCATGATCTCATTGCCACCGGGTGCCTTGATGAAATCTTTGATATAATCTTCCATGTCCAGCTTCCAATTGCGGCTGGTACTCATTTTATCTCCCTCGAGATTCAGAAATTCATTCGCAGGAACATTGTCCGGTAAAATATTCCCGTGCAACTGTAGCATCACCGGGAAAATGATGCAATGAAAAACGATATTGTCTTTTCCAATGAAATGAATGAGTCTGGTTTCTTTGTCTTCCCAGTAAGGTCTCCAATCCTTCCCCTGATCAAGTGCCCATTGTTTGGTCGCACTGATATATCCGATGGGAGCGTCGAACCATACATACAGTACCTTTCCGGCGCTTCCTTCCACATTTTCCGGTACTGAAACACCCCAATCCAAATCCCGGGTTACAGCCCTGGGTTGTAAGCCACCATCAATCCAGCTTTTACACTGGCCTACCACAGTAGAGCGCCAGTCATTAGCATGCTCTTCCAGGATCCATTTCCTTAAAAAATCTTCGTGCCTGTTCAATGGAAGATACCAGTGCTTCGTTGTTTTTTTAACCGGGGGCTGGCCACTGAGGGTGCTAACGGGATGAATCAATTCTTCAGGACTCAAACTTTTACCACATTTCTCACACTGGTCGCCATAGGCACCGGTAAACTGGCAGTTGGGACAGGTTCCTTTGATGTAGCGGTCGGCTAAAAAGGTTTGTGCCTGCTCATCAAAAAATTGCTCGGTAGTTTGAGAGGTCAGGTGTCCGGCATCATTCAGTCGGGTAAAAAACTCACGGGCTGTTTCATGGTGAATCGGGGCACTGGTGCGATGATAGATATCAAACTGAATTCCCAGGTCGCGAAAATTTTGTTCCACCAGTGGGTGGTATTTATCGATGATGGCCTGGGCAGTCGTTGCTTCTTTGGTGGCTTGTATAGGTATGGCAGTCCCATGTTCATCACTCCCACATACAAAAACTACGTCCCGCTGTTGCGCTTTGAGGTACCGAACATAAATATCTGCCGGCAGATAGGCACCTGCCAGGTGTCCAATGTGTTTGAGTCCGTTGGCATAGGGGAGCGCCGCAGTGATGAGGTATCTTTTGGGTTGCTGCATGTTGAATTCAGATGTTGCTTGTTGTGAGCCATTCCGCCCGCAGAGCGAACGACGCACAAAGGTACAAAAACAGCAGAGAAGGCTTCTATGTAAAGAATTCGTTGTGAAATCTTACTTTTATTTCATGAAACGTTCCATTTTTTTCAAACAGTTACTGCTCACCGGGGGTGCTCTTGCTGCCGGTCAGCAGCTTATCGCAGCTCCCGCTTCCTCCCACCCAAAAAAATGGGTCATTCCGAAACACCTGAAACCCGGTGATGCTATTGGTATCACCTGCCCCTCCGGATTTGCCCTGCAAGAAGACATTGCACCGGCAGTTCAGGCCCTTGAAAAATGGGGCTTGCGGGTTGTTGTAGGAAAAACTGTTGGGAGGAAGGACCATACTTTTGGAGGAACAGATGAAGAGCGTGCAGCCGATTTTCAATCCATGGTTGATAACCACGATTTAAAAGCCATTCTCTGTGCACGGGGTGGGTATGGCGCTGTGAGGATTATTGATAAAATTGACTTTACTCCCCTTCGCAGGCATCCCAAATGGATCATTGGATATAGTGATATCACTGTTTTTCATAGCCACCTGCATGCCCATGCTGGATTGGCTTCCATTCACGCAAAAATGACAGAAGGTTTCCCCTCCGATCCGGCCCTTTTTGAACCCATTCAATTACAGGCATTAGATACTCTTCGACAAGCATTGTTGGGAGAAAACCTTACATATACTGTTCCGGCAAATCCTCGTAATCGTCCCGGTGAGGTGACGGGTGTTTTGATAGGTGGTAATCTCAAAATTCTCGAAACCCTCGCCGGAACTCCCAGTGATATTGATACCCGCAATAAAATATTTTTTGTAGAAGATGTAGGTGAGGCTTTATACAGCATTGACCGCATGTTTTGTAACCTGAAGCGCAGTGGAAAGTTGTCCAATCTGAAAGCTTTGATCATTGGCAGTTTCACCCGCATCCGTCCAGATGACCCTGATGAACCTTTTGGCAGGTCTATTTATGACATTGTTTGGGAACAAGTGAAAGAATATGATTATCCGGTATGTTTTGATTTCTGTGTTGGTCATCAAAAGAACAATGTGGCTTTGAAATGCGGTGTACCCCATCGTTTGCAGGTAACTTCCGATGTCTCTACATTAACTTTGTTGGGAGCATGAGTCGCCAACCTCCATTTTTACGCAAGGGTGATACCATCGGCATTGTTTGTCCTTCCGGTTATTTGCCGCTGGAAGATACCAATACCTGTGTTCAGCTTTTACAGGAATGGGGTTTTAGGGTAAGAATGGGCAAGACCGTTGGCAATCGTTTTCACAGTTTTGCAGGAACTGATGAGGAACGTCGGATCGACTTGCAACAAATGCTGGATGACCCTTCTATCCAGGCCATACTTTGTGGAAGAGGTGGTTATGGCATGAGCCGAATCATTGACGAACTGGACTTCCGCCGATTCAAAAAAAATCCGAAATGGATCATTGGGTTCAGTGATATTACTGTGCTTCATGCCCATTTGTATGGCAAGTTGAAGTTGGCCAGTTTACATGCCTCGATGGCAAGGGCTTTTGCTGAAAAAGATTCCAAAAACATTAAAAGTTTACGGGCAGCTCTTTCCGGGAAAAAGTCAAGCTATCGTTGTTTGCCCCATGAGTTGAATATACAAGGAGAAGCAAGTGGTATGCTGGTGGGAGGAAATCTTTCTTTGCTGGCTCATCTGGCGGGAACAAAGACATCTCTCTCTACCAAGGGTGCCCTGCTTTTTCTGGAGGATGTGGGAGAGTACATTTATAATATTGACCGCATGATGGTACAATTGAAACGCAGCGGTATGTTGGCCAATCTCACGGGTCTGGTGATCGGTGGTTTCACGGAGTCTAAAGACACTAAATTACCGTTTGGTTCTACCGTGGAAGAACTGATTGGGGAAAAGGTAAAAGAGTATGGATATCCGGTTTGTTTTGGATTCCCAGTGAGCCATGGTGAACAAAATCTGGCATTGAAACACGGAGTAAAGCATCGCTTGCGCATTACTTCCCGTTCAGTTTTGTTGGAGGAAATAGGATGATCTCCAGTTTTCCGTAAGTATCTTCTTATTCTTCGATAACCGTTTATCGGCTAAGTATTTCTTGGATTGTTTGTTGGAAGATGGGATAGTCTGACAGGTTATTGTGCGATCCGCCTTCAATGGTGACAAAGCGATCATTCTTTTTGAGTAAGGGAATCAGCTTACTTGCATTGCTATAGCGAATAACACCATCGTCTGTTCCATGTAAAATAGTAACAGGTGCTTTCACCATTGGCAGGTATTGGTAAGTTGGAAATTTAAAATGTAATAATCGTTTCAGCGGATAAATTCCCAGGATGGGCTGCAAAAGCGAAGAAATACTATAGTAAGGTGTTTCCAAAATCAAGTGTCTGCAATCTCTGACAGATGCCAGCCAGGAAGCTACGCCGGTTCCAATTGATTTTCCATAGATGATGATCTGCTCAGGTGCATATTTTTTTCTTGCCAGCAGATAGAGTTGTTTGGCTTCTTCATACATCAATTCTTCTGTTGCTTTCCCTTTTGCTTTGCCGAAGCCGGGGTAGTCTGCCATCCAGACCTCATAATTTCCTTCCATAAAGGGGGGTGCGAAGCGGGCATACCGATTGATATTCTCCCTGTTTCCATGAAAATAGAGTACGACTCCTTTGGTGAGGGTATCATCAGGACGGATAAACTGAATGAAATGAAAAGAAGTAGTACTATCGACAGGTAATTGTATTTCGTGATAGGGTTGATTGATTGTATAACTATCCCCGGTTGCTATCGATACAGAATGGAGTAATAATTTATCTTGTAAATAGTAGCCGGTAATACCAATGAGTGCATAAGCGAATAAGGCAACCTTGATGATTTTTTTTATCCTCGGTGAAAAAAAAGAAGACATGGCTGGCTTTAATATTTGAGAATGTCGCGAAGGAAGTTATGGTATTCAGGGAAGGTGGGCAGGTTGTTGTGTCCGCCTCCTTCAATTCTGATCAAAGTGATTTTATGGGGATTGATTGCTTGCAATTGTTCGCTGTGTCTGATAGGAATCAGGAAGTCCCTGGTGCCGTGAATTATATAGGTATGGCAGTTTACTTTTCTAATCCATTTATCAGTGGGGAACTGATATTTCAATAGCCAGCGATGGGGAAGGAAGGGGGTGAATCGTTGAACTACTTTGGTGAAACTGAAATACGGGGCATCTAATATAAGATAGCGCGGGGTGTTATCGGAGGCGATTTTCGCTGCAAATCCGCTACCCAAACTTCTGCCGTAAACTAGAATATGGTGCTGGGGATATTTTTCGGTAAGCTTGTTGTATACGAATTGCATATCATTCAGTAAATGCTCTTCTGATCGTTTGCCGGTGCTTTTTCCAAATCCTCTGTAGTCGACTAAGACAACATCGTATTGGTAGCGATAGAAGTCCCGGGCATGTTTGGCCCATCCCTTGATACTTTTAGAGTTCCCATGGAAATATAGTACCAGTCCTTTGGGTTCGGGACAATAAAAATGAAGTCCGTTGATAGAGATACCTTCACCTACCTGAAAAAACAATTCTTCAAAAGGGAGGTCATATTTGTACGTAAAATCCTGTGGTAACTTTTCGGGCTTGAAAATAAATTTTTCCTGCACGAAATAGATGATCAGTGCTACTACGATGTAAATGGCTAATATGTAAATCAGGGTGGGTGACAATCAACTGATTTTTATCGGTGACGGGCCGGCCTATTTTTTTCCAACTTATATTAATTCCGGACTTTAGATGCCTTCTGCAGCATCATGAAAAACCCGTTTCAATTTGAGGTCTGCCAGTGGAGCAACAATGAGCGGAAATTTCTCTACAGATACATTGCTGGGGTCTAATCCAAAACCACGTTCTTCTCCCAAACTAATTTCTTTGAGCCAGAAATAAAGTTTCATGATGATTCTTTCTGTGAAGGGAAGTTCATTGTCCTGACTCAGGTATTTTTCCAGCACTACAAATTGAAAATCTCCGGCCACTTTATTTTTTTCCAAACTTTCATAGCGGCTGGTAATATTCACTTCCTTGTTCTTCACCAGGTCCTCTACTACTTTTCTGAACATCAGATTGATGCGTTGTTCCACACGGAATCCCAGCCGGAATTCCACCCGAATAATGTCATTGGGTATAATATGTTCTACATTGTATTCGCAGGTATAGGGGTCATCAATTACATCCACATGAACAAACCAATAGATATCTGCTCGTTTGGGTTTTTTGTTAAGGATGGAGTACGTGATTTTATGTTCAATCTCTTTCGGGTTGTTGGCGCTGGTCATGTATACCAGGTGAGTAGCGTGCTTCGGAATGGTTCTGTCGTTACTCAGTTCCTGCAGTAAAGGAATGTATTGCTCCAGCCGAACAAATTCCACATACCTGTTTTTGATTTTTCTACTTCGGAACCAGACGTACATAACTGTAAATAGTGCGCCTCCAACGATAATCGTAACATAACCACCATTGAGAAATTTTTGCAGATTAGCGATGAGGAATGATATTTCTATAGAAAGGTATACACCCAAATACAGGTAAATAAGTGCCGGTTTCACCCGCTTGCTAACAAGGAAGTTGGAGAACAAGATGGTTGAATTCATCATGCAAATAGTAATGGCAAGTCCATAAGCTGCCACCATATTTTCAGATTTTTGAAAGAACAATACAATGCCAAGGCAACCGAAATAAAGCAGGATGCTGATGCCCGGAATATACAGTTGTCCTTTCTCTTCAGTAGGATAATTTATTTTCAGTTTTGGCCAGAGATTGAGACGCATGGCTTCACTGATCAGTGTAAAGGAACCGGAGATCAGTGCTTGCGAAGCAATGACAGCTGCCACAGTAGAAATGATAATGCCTATCAGTTTAAACCAGTAGGGCATAATACCAATGAAGGGATTGAATCCGTCTATATGAATGATTTGTCCTTTATAATTAGCAAGCAACCAGGCACCTTGTCCGATGTAGTTCAACAACAAGCATATTTTCACAAAGATCCAGCTGACCCGAATGTTATTTTTACCACAATGTCCCAAATCACTATACAGGGCTTCTGCTCCCGTTGTACAAAGAAATACCGCACCCAGAATCCAAAAGCCTTTTGGGTATTTGCTTAATAATTCTATGGCATAATGTGGACTAAAAGCTTTGAAAACATGGATTTCATCCATGAGGTGTATCGAACCTAAAACCGCCAACATAGAGAACCAAACCAACATGATGGGCCCAAAAAATTTACCGATAGACGCAGTTCCAAATTGCTGTAACAGAAATAGTAGCGTAATAATTGCGATGACAATTCCAATAATTGTGCTTTGTTGGATGTCGCTTAAAGCATTGATCTGCTTTAATCCTTCCACAGCGGAAGTCACAGTGATAGGTGGTGTGATAATACCTTCGGAGAGTAAAGCAGCTCCACCCAACATGGCCGGCATGACTAGCCATTTTTTTCTGCGTCGAACCAATGCGTACAAGCTAAAAATTCCCCCCTCGCCCTTGTTATCGGCCCGTAATGTCAGGATAACGTACTTGACAGTAGTTTGTAGGGTGAGTGTCCAGATGATGCAGGATAATGAACCCAGGATGAGTTCTTCACTGATTACTCTTCCTTTGATGATCTCATTGAGAACGTAGAGAGGAGAGGTTCCAATGTCTCCGTAAATGATGCCGAGCGCGATGATTAGTCCCGCAGCGGTTGCTTTATTCGTTTGCTTGCCCACAGGTCAGAGAAACTTTTGCCGTTAGTTTTAACAAATGTATAAGTATTTTTAATGCTTTCAGGTATAATATTGGAAATACTCTTTTTTGCAGGCCTCAGACCTCCTGAAAGGCAGAGCACTGCGT
>JBJTJJ010000439.1:0-2955 GCA_046095445.1 Sediminibacterium sp. | reverse complement strand
CAGATTATATTTTTCATTCGCATCATTTGTCCCCCGCAGCTGAACCAACTCTTTGGCAACATTTTTTGGGGTGGGAGATTCAAACAGATACTGATCTGTTCGACCCTGCTACTGCTATTTTGATGGACTTTTCTGATGTCACTGCATCACAGGAAGTTTTCTTTCATTACCTGCTACCCTATTCCTCAAGACATGCACTGGTAGAATGCACATTCTTCTCCAAAGATCTACTGGATCAATCTGTCTATGAAAAATTATTGCGCACATACATTGAAACTAATTTAACAACTAACTATCAGATAGTTTCCAAAGAAACCGGGAAGATTCCTATGACACTGGCTATCCCGTCGCCCTTTTCTTTTACTACAGGAATCATACCAATTGGCTCCGCAGCTGGCTGTATCAAAGCTTCAACGGGCTATTCTTTTACGCGGGCAATGCGGCATACCCAACAAATCATCTCTTACCTGAAAAAAGATATAGACCATATTCCTTCTCCATCCTCCAAGAGGTTTTTGTTTTACGATCGATTATTCCTGTCATTGATCCAACAGTATCCCCAAAAAATGTCCGGAATATTTGCAGCACTTTTCAAAAGAAATAAGATTCAACGTATTTTGCGTTTCCTGGATGAAGCAACTGGCTTGTGGGAAGAGGTGCTGATTTTCTCGCGACTTCCTAAAAAGTATTTTCTGATGGTACTGTTCAAAGTAAAAAAATGATTCGAACCTGGTTGCAACAACTTCGCATTCAACTGTTGCTGGCAGCCCTTTTGGTTGCAGCATGGGTATGGATTATTGAACCCACAACAGCTACTCAATGGATTTTTTTTCTTGTCATGATCATCACAACAGGGGTTCCTCATGGATCACTTGATTTCTATGTGGAACAATCTCAGGCAGCATTACAGCATACCAATTTTTCTGTCCTGCGTTTCTTTTTTCGCTACCTCCTCAATATGTTTGTATATGCCATCATCTGGTTTTGGATGCCATCCATCGCTTTACTGATTTTTATATTTCTTACCGCCTATCATTTTGGTCAGATCGACTGGCCCTTCCATCGACCAGGCCGGCTAAATCCGATACTCTTTACTTTACAAGGTTTGTTCTTCATTGTATTCATCATCACCATTCAAATTCAGGAAACAGCTCCGGTGCTGGAAATGCTAACAAGAGATACACTACCCGCCGGTTTCTGGCAGCAAAATGGATCGGTATTTGCCACTATTTCTCTTGTAGGCTTATCGGTTCTAATTGTATTGGTTCCCATATATCAATATTCACAGGGCATTGTTCCCACTCTCATTGCTGGCTGGTTATTGCAAACTATTTTTTGGTGCATTTTTTTATATAAGATGCCGCTCTATATTGGCTTTGCTTTTTATTTTGGTTGCTGGCACTCACTGCTTTCATTTGATCTCATACGGCAACAACTAAACTTGCCTTCCAGTTCTGCCGGCTGGGGCGAACTGATGCGCAAGGCACTGCCTTTTTCTTTGGTGGCATTGGGCGGTATTGCCGGACTGGTTTATTTTTTCTCAGCTAAGTGGCAGATGAGCAACAGTATGGGCTATATTTTTATGGGTATTGCTATTTTAACCCTTCCTCATTTACAGGTATTTTCCCGTTTGGTGCAGTTTGTTTCTGCCAATCCATCCTCTAAAAAAATTAAAGAGTAACCTCCTTTGAAGGTTTAAATAATAAGGCTTAAATTTCGATATGAAGGAAGCCCAATTAAAGAAAACGCTATCTCCGCTTTTGCTATGGGCACTAGGTGTAGGGTATGTAATATCAGGTATGTACTTTGGTTGGAATCTAGGTCTATCGAAAGGGGGAACATTTGGGATGTTGTTTGCTATTCTTTTAGTGATATTATTATACACTTGTTTCACCTTTTCCTATGCTGAATTAGCGAGTGCTATTCCAAAAGCAGGTGGTGTATTTGATTATGCTGCACGGGCCTTTAATAAGGATGCCGGATTTATAGCTGGCATGGCTCAATTAATTGAGTTTGTATTTGCACCTCCTGCGATTGCTATTGCAATTGGCACCTATCTTCATCTTAGTTTTCCTGACATCTCAATTTTATTAGCTTCCATCTCAGCGTATGTTTTATTTACAACACTAAATATATATGGTGTCCGGGTAGCTGCCAGTTTTGAATTAATAATTACAATGCTTGCAGTCATCGAACTATTATTATTTGTTCTTCTTACTATCCCTCATTTTTCTATCAACTTATTTACCATAAAACCGCTTATAAATGGGTGGAATGGGATATTTGCTGCACTGCCATTTGCAATCTGGTTCTTTTTGGGAATCGAAGGGCTGGCAAATGTTGCGGAAGAGTGCATACAACCACAACGAGATATTGTTTACGGTTTTGGGAGTGCATTATTGACATTGATCATTCTTTGTATACTTGTGTTTTTTTCTGCAGTTGGGGTTCAGGGTTGGGAGGCAATCGTATATCTACCTGATGGAAAAACTTCAGACTCTCCTTTGCCTATGGCATTGGGAAAAATATTCTCCCAATCTCATATTTTTTATCAATTATTGGTTGGAATTGGTTTATTTGGTTTATTAGCCTCATTTCATGGATTATTACTTTCAGGGGGAAGAGCTACTTATGAAATGGGAAAATCGAGTCAACTTCCTGCATGGTTGGGAAGTATCCATCCCACTTTTAAAACCCCTGCCAATGCACTAATTTTCAATTCTGTTATAGGAATAATAATTGTCTTTACAGGCGCCACTGCTGAAATTATTACACTATCAGTTTTTGGAGCAATATCTTTATACATCATTGCTATGCTTTCAATGATTCGGTTAAGAAAATGTGAACCCAACCTGATTCGTCCTTTTCGCGTTCCCGGATATCCTTTTACGCCTTATATTGCTTTAGTAATATCCTTGATAGCATTGATTTCCATTATCTGGTATAACCTACAAC
>JBJTJJ010000438.1:0-8254 GCA_046095445.1 Sediminibacterium sp. | reverse complement strand
GCCCAATCCCAATGCAACGGATTGCTCCAGTAAGTAGCGTTGGGAAAAGCAGTGACCAGGCGGTCTTCTTTTCGTAGGATGGCACCCCCACAATGATCAAAATGCAAGTGTGTTAACAGCACGTCAGTGATGTCTTCCGGTGCATAACCATACGCAGCCAGCGAAGCATGAAGTGTGTCGTTCCCATGTAAATAATAGTGAGAAAAAAATCGGGCGTCTTGTTTGTTGCCCATGCCTGTATCTATCAGGATTTTTCTTTCTCCCTCTACAACCAGCAAACAACGCAATGCCCAACTACACATATTGTTGTCATCGGCTGGGATGAGTGACTGCCACATTGATTTCGGCACAACACCGAACATAGCACCGCCATCCAGTTTAAAATTACCGGTTTCAATGCTGATTACTTTCATAACTCTTACAGTTTCAGGGCAGCTTTTTCAGCACGCCGGGTAAAGAACAACAAGACGAGTCCGACAATGAAAAAGCTCATCAAAATTAACACGGAATTTCTTTGAGACCCGGTTTGTTCATTGATGTAACCAAAACTGAACATCCCTATGATAATGGCTATCTTTTCTGTTACATCATAGAAGCTGAAAAAGGAAGTAGTGTCTTTGGTTTCGGGCATCAGTTTAGAGTAGGTACTTCGGCTGATGGATTGAATTCCTCCCATCACAAAACCAACAAGGCAAGCAAACACATAAAATTCATATATGACCTTTTTTTGAACGAGATAGCCCAGATAGCAAAGGAATATCCAAAAAGCCACTGTTAGCATCAAGGTATGCAGGTTGCCAATTTTCTGAGATATACGGGCTATAACCCATGCCCCCGGAATAGCTACCAATTGAATGATAAGGATTGCAATGATCAAATTGGTCGTGGGTATGTTCAGCTCGCTTTTACCATAGAGCGTTGCTGCCAGCATTACGGTTTGAACGCCCATGTTGTAGAAGAAAAAAGACAATAGAAACTTTTTCAATACGGGCAACTCTTTCAATTGGCGCCAAACTTTTTTCAACTCCTTGAACCCCCCTGTGAGAACACTGGTATGGGCGATGTCAACCAATGGCTTACTCTTGGGTAAACGATTGATGGCCAATTGACCGAATCCCCACCACCAAATCCCCACCAATAAAAAGGAAAGTTGAGATCCCTTTCCGCTACTAATTCCAAATGCTTCTCCCTGCAAAACAAGTACGAAACAAAAAATTTGAAGGATCACACTTCCAATGTATCCCATCATAAAACCACGGGCACTTACTTTGTCTCTGTCTTCGGGAGCAGCAATGTCAGGGAGATAGGAATTATAAAAAACAAAACTGCTCCAGAAGCCCACACAGGCAACAATCAATGCTGCCAGTCCGTAAGCGAGATTACTTGCATCAAAAAAGTACAGTGCTGAACAACCCAGACTTCCAACCATGCAGAAAAATCGAAGAAACTGTCTCTTATTTCCTCTGGAGTCGGCGATAGAGGAGAGAATGGGAGATATCAACGCTACGATAATAAATGCCACTGCAAGGGCATAATCGTAAAGCGAAGTATTCACAAATTCTCTTCCAAAAAGCTTCACCGTATCAATGGGAGTGGTGTCGTCACCATCACCGGTGATGGCTTCATAATAAGCGGGAAAGATGGTGGAGGTGATAACCAGGTTGTAAACACTGTTGGCCCAGTCGTACATTGCCCAGCCATTGATTACTTTCTTGGATGCTGTTTCCATTTACTGAGTTTTCATTTACACAGGGCAGGAACAACGGCATGCCAGGGTGAATGACTAATGCCATCACCAACCGGGGTTCTGCCCTTTAAATATAGTGAAATAAAATCAGTACGAGCAGCAGGGAACCTACCAGCACCCGGTACCAGCCGAAAAGCCGGAATCCGGCCCGCTGAAGAAATCCAATAAAAAATCTTATAGCGAGCATGGCCACTACAAAGGCCACCAGATTACCCACCAGCAGTAATTGAAGGTTATGTCCCTCGGTGAGCAGGGAAGGATTGTCTTTCCACGCTTTTAATAATTTATATCCGGTAGCTGCTGCCATAGTAGGCACAGCCAGAAAAAATGAAAACTCTGCTGCGAGTTGTCGGGTCATTTGTTGTTGCATGCCTCCGATGATACTGGCTGCACTGCGACTGGTACCCGGTATCATGGCAAGGCATTGCCAGATACCCGTCATGAATGCCCTCCGGTAACTGATATCTGTTTCCTGCGTAATGGGATGTGTGCTGTTAAAAAACCGATCGATGAACAAAAGAAAAATTCCACCCAGTAACATGGTAATGGCAACAGTTAAAGGGCTTTCCAATAAAGCATCTATGTGCTTGGAGAATAAGAATCCCAGCACCAGTGCAGGGATGACACCGATCAATAATTTGAGATAAAAGTTCCAGCGGTTCAGCGGAAAAAATTTATTGCGATACAGTACAATTACTGAAAGAATGGCTCCCAACTGAATACAGATTTCAAATAATTTGGTGAATTCATCCGACTCGATGCCCATTAATCTGCTGACAATGATCATGTGTCCGGTAGAAGATATCGGCAGGAATTCTGTCACTCCTTCAACAATGGCTATCAGTATACATTCAAATAAACTCATGTCAATATTTTAGGTGGGAAAGTTAAGAAGGTTTGGTTCACAATCGGAAGGTGTCAACAAAAAGGCATAAAAAAAGCGGTGAATTCACCGCTTGAGAATATTTTTTTGGCATTATGCCTGCTTGGGTTTTTTGAAAATCGCGTAGATTTCTATCAGAATACCGGCAATGATAACAATTGGCGCTACCGTAATGCGGGTTTTACTGTATACCAGATTAGAGTCGAATTGGGTGGGGTCAGGATTTTTACCGCCAGCCATCAGGAACATACCGGCAGCGATTACTACGCCACCAATAAGCATCCAGGTATAATTTTCTTTCGTGAAGAGGGGGGCAGGCTGTTCAGTTGATTTAAGGTTGCTCATGCATCAGGTTTTACGATGGGTACAAATGTAAATATTCCGGAACGAATTAGTACAGATCGTCGAGTTTCATTTTCAAATATTTCAATACGCTCCGGTGGGTGCTGTAAACGGAAATCCCTACCCCCAGGAGGGTAAGACCGCCAAAAAGCAGGAGGTTGAGTTCTATGTTGCGTATGGCTTTGAGCTCAGGTACGCGACTTTCAGCCCATCCGATGATGACCAACAGCAGTACAATGGCAATACCCGAACTGATGAGTCCGTTGATCAGGGCCCTGATATTCAGGGGGCGGGCAATAAAACTACGGGTGGCACCCACCATTTGCATGGTCTTAATGATAAAACGATTGCTGAACATGGCCAGCCGGATGGTATTATCGATGCTGAAAATCACAATCACACAAAGAAGAACAGCAATCACTAAAAATATCAGACCGATTTTAGAGGCCCGCTCATTGAGGTTTGATACGAGGCTTTGGGGGTATTGGATATCTGTGATCTGGTCTCCATATTGCTGCATTAATTGCGCTGATAGGGTTGCCAAACTATCTGCATTGACATAGTCAGCTTTGGCATAGAAGTCAATGCTTTCAGGCAATGGGTTGACATCGAGAATTTTTGCCCAATCCTCGTTGTTCTCCCGGTTCCAGATTTTTTTCGCTGATTCCTTGTCCACATACGTAACATTCTTCGAATAAGGTTGGCTGCTGATAAAAGCCTGTATTTGTCCGATAGTATCTTTGTTCAGGGTTCTTAAGTAGGCACTAATGCGGATATCTTCCTTGAAAGCATTCCCCACCGAGCGGATGTTGAGAAAGAACCAGCCCATGATTCCCATGATCAGCAAAACCAGGGCCACCCCGATGATGGAATAGATAAAATTGGGCTTACTTCTTTTTAGTGAGGAGGATCCGGTAGCGGGCATACATCAAATCATTGGTGTTCAGAAAATTCAATCCCTTTGCATAGGGCTTATTCAGGTTGCAAATGTACATTTTGTGCTTGAAAGACGTACATTTGCTTCCACCCTAAACGTGCTGGGGATACTGTAATTTACGCCGGAGCCGGTTAATAAAATGTTAGTTTTTGAGACCATCCCCCTTGAGCGGGAAACAGTAAAAGCCACAGGGTTGTATCAACCCTTACAACGATTGCTAAGCCGGTAGAATTATTGCATTATGGAATATCAGTTCAGGTCCATTGAAAAGAAATGGCAAGACCATTGGAAAGCCACCGGTGCCTATCGGGTAAGTAATTCCAGTACGCGTCCCAAATATTATGTGTTGGATATGTTCCCTTATCCCAGTGGTGCGGGACTTCATGTGGGGCATCCATTGGGGTACATCGCTTCCGACATATTCAGCCGCTACAAACGTTTGCAAGGCTTCAATGTGTTACATCCCATGGGGTATGATGCTTTCGGACTTCCGGCAGAACAATATGCCCTTGAACATGGCATCCATCCTGCTAAAAGTACTGCCCAAAACATCACCACTTTCCGGGCACAGCTCGATAACATCGGATTTTGTTATGACTGGGAAAGGGAAGTGAGAACCTGCGACCCTTCTTATTATCGCTTTACCCAATGGATTTTTTTACAACTCTTTGGAAGTTTTTACAACCGAAATATTGGCAAGGCAGAATCCATTGAGCTGCTGAAGCAGGCATTTGCATCAGAAGGGAATATCAACCATGTTTGTCCCGCCAACGACAATTGTCGTTACAGTGCTGCTGAGTGGAACAGTTACTCGGAAAAGCAGCAGGAAGATATTCTAATGGATTACCGGTTGGCTTTTTGCGGCTGGGGGGAAGTGAACTGGTGTGAAGCCCTCGGAACCGTACTTGCCAATGATGAAGTGGTGAATGGAGTGAGTGAACGCGGCGGACATCCGGTAGTGAAGAAGACCTTGCGACAATGGTACCTTCGTATTACAGAATATGCCGATCGATTACTCGAAGGACTTGACACCATTGATTTCAGTGAAGCCATGCGCGAGATGCAAACCAACTGGATCGGTAAATCGTTTGGCGCAGAAATAAGTTTCTCGTTGGTAAACGGAGACAAGCAACTTGCAGAAATACTTACTGTTTATACAACCCGCCCGGATACTATTTTTGGTGTTGACTTTATGGTGGTGGCACCGGAGCATCCCATCATAGATGCCCTGACATCCTTGGAGTGCAAGGCATCGGTAGAGGACTACCTCACTTATGTTAAGAGCCGCAGCGATCGTGAACGGCAGGCAGAGAAAAAAATCAGCGGTTGTTTCACAGGTGGCTATGCCTTACATCCTTTTACAGGAAAAAAAATTCCGGTATGGATCGCAGAATATGTGTTGATGGGATATGGCACCGGCGCCATCATGGGTGTTCCTTGCGGGGATGACCGCGACCATCGCTTTGCACAGCATTTTACTATTCCCATTACCAATATCATCGGAGCGGCTTATGATGGTGCTATTGCCAATCCAACTAAAGATGCCTTGTTAGAGAACAGTGATTTTCTCAATGGCATGGTGATGCGGGAAGCCATGGCTGTTATGACGCAACGAATAGAAGAGTTGGGCATCGGAAGACGCAAGGTGAACTATAAAATGCGGGATGCATCATTCAGTCGCCAGCGTTACTGGGGCGAGCCATTCCCCATTCGATGGGACAATGGCATTGCGCGACCCTTGTCGGAAAAGGAACTTCCGCTGTTACTGCCGGAAGTGGAAAAATATGAACCGGGTCCGGAAGGAGAAGGACCGCTTGCCAATTTGCCTGAATGGATAGGAAAGGGATTGGAGACGAATACCATGCCCGGATATGCCGGTAGTAGTTGGTACTTCCTGCGCTACATGGATCCGCACAATACACAAGAATTTTGCAGCAGATCTGCCAGTGATTACTGGAATCAGGTCGATCTATATATTGGAGGAACCGAACATGCGGTAGGACATTTATTGTACAGCAGGTTCTGGACCAAAGTTTTGTTCGATCTCGGTCACATTGGATTCCAAGAGCCTTTCCGGAAATTGCTGAACCAGGGCATGATTCAGGGCAGCAGCCGATTCATGTATCGCCTGTTGTTGACGAGGGGAGACAAAAAAGATGATGATTTCAGTAGCGATGTGATGGTCTCTGCAGGATGGAAACAAGGATATGAAGCAGGCAATTTTAGTGTACAGGATCTATTGAAGGAAGTTGCTGCAGTTCACCCGGGTTTGGTAAGTGAAGAGCAAATGAAGTTGACAGACGGCTTGATCTTTCAAGCCATCCATGTGGATGTGAATATAGTAGATGGACTGGAACTCGACCTTAGCCGCATTGTTCAATGGCGCAATGGGGAATATGCGCATTCAATCTGGTTGTTAGAGCAGGGAAAATACATTTGTGGTGCTGAAGTAGAGAAGATGTCCAAATCGAAATTCAACACCGTCAATCCTGACCAGTTGGTAGATAAGTACGGGGCAGATACATTCCGCATGTACGAAATGTTTTTGGGACCGGTTGATCAGAGTAAGCCCTGGGATACCAAGGGTATTGAAGGGGTACATCGGTTTCTGAAGAAATTGTGGCGCTTGTTTGATGATGAGCAGAAGGGATGGATGGTGGAAGATTCGGAGCCGAATGCGGCAGAATGGAAGATCTTACACAAGGCCATCAAGAAGATTGCCGATGATACGGAGCGTTTCAGTTTTAATACGGCTGTCAGCACTTTCATGATTGCTGTGAATGAGTTAAATGATTTGCAGTGTCATAAGAAAGCAATACTGGAGCCCTTCCTGATTTTATTAACGCCGTATGCACCGCACATCAGTGAAGAATTGTGGAGCCGGCTCGGACAAAAGGGTTCAATACTCGATGCGTCCTATCCGGTTTTCGAAGCAAAGTATGTGCAGGAGTCTGCCAAGGAATATCCTATTAGTATCAATGGGAAGGTGCGCGCCAATTTATTGATCAGTCTTGATGCAACTGAAGAAGAAGTCAAGGAAATAGTATTGCAACAAGAGGTGATACAGAAGTGGATGGAAGGAAAGCCCCTGAAGAAATTTATTTTTGTCAAAGGCCGCATGATTAACCTCGTGGTTTGATTCGTTTCAAAATTACCTGAATGGAAAATAGGAGTGTCTTATTGCCTCCGGCGATGAATTGTTCATCGGTGATACCCTTGGAGAAAGGGGTTACACGTTTGGTGCGCTGGGACTTATCTGTAGAATGCAAAGAGTTGACGGAGGAAGTGTATGGTGATACGGATGTTTTTTGCCGGTTCATTGATCAGAAGCGCGAAGCCCAGGGTGCTGATTTTTGTTGGGGAGGCTATGATGAGTTGCGGGATATATATGCACGCAGTGCTGTTTTTGGAAAGGAGGGTGAACAGGAAGAGCCCAGACGGTTGCACTTGGGTATTGATGTTTGGGGTATGGCGGGAACGCCGGTACAGGCGGTTTATGAAGGGGTTGTTCACAGCAAGGCGATACACAGTGAGTTAGGTAATTATGGTGCAGTGATTATTGTAAAGCATCAGTATGGGGGTCAAGAGTTTCATACTTTATATGGACACCTAAGTTGGGATAGTGTTCAGCAGATAGAAGTGGGGGAACAGATAGCTGGCGGCAGGAAGATCGGTACATTGGGTATTCCCGCTGAGAATGGTGGTTGGCCACCGCATCTGCATTTTCAATGTATAGTGGATATGGAGGGCTATATGGGAGATTATCCCGGTGTCTGTAAGTTGAGCGAGCGAGATCGATATATCAATAATTGTCCCGACCCCTTGTTGATGTTGGGGTGGTGATTTTTTTTCATCAGAATTTGTTCAATCTCACGAATAGTTTTGCGCCAGAGGCGCACACCTGCTGACAGGTAGGTAAGGAGACCAGGCGAGGAATATAATTCACTCATCTTCCCAAAGCATCCGTTTCCGCGGAATCATATACAGTACATCCCGGAATATTTTTCTGTGCCGAGCGATACATCGCACGGGCTATGTGTTCTGCAGGAATAGGCGCATACTTTTTCAGCGGTCCGATAAAGAGCGGAGAAATGAAAGAAAAGATGGCTAGTCCAATGCGCTCCCCAACCCGTTTTTCCTGCCGAGGCCCGGCAATAAAAGATGGTTGAAAAATATGTAAACTTTTGTACCCAAGATTTTGAAGTGCATCTTCCAACTCACCCTTCACCCGGCTGTAGCTTATACTTGAACTTGCATCTGCACCAATGGCTGATACCAATAAAAATTGCTGCGACCCGCCCTGCAATTGCAGTTCCGCCAAATGCAGCGGATAATCATAATCTAC
>JBJTJJ010000437.1:0-1799 GCA_046095445.1 Sediminibacterium sp. | reverse complement strand
TTAAAGAAGCAAGGTGCATTGTTGCCACTGGGTGGTGATAGAGAACATGGCAGTCATAAGGGCTATGCCTTGGGTAGTATTGTTGATATTTTTTCTGCGGTCTTCAGCGGTGCCTCCTATGGTCCCTGGGCTCCTCCGTTTCCTGCTTACATTGCCATGCCCGACAACATGCCCGGTAAGGGTTTGGGACATTTCTTCGGTGCCATGCGCATCGATGCATTTCGCCCGGCGGCGGAATTCAAAGCACACATGGATAATTGGATCAACAGGTTCAGAGCAGCAACGCCAGCACCCGGATTTGATCAGGTATTGATTCCCGGTGATCCGGAAAGTATCGTCGCTGCAGAACGCTTGCAGTCAGGTATTCCGGTTCACGAGGAGGTAGATGAAGACCTGCGCCAGATTGCAGCGCAGCTGGGCATAGCGCCACTTTGATCTCCATTGTTTTTTTCTTCAGCTGATACAGCGTAAATTTGCAGCCATTTAAATTTTAGATGTGAATCCCGCAGATAGCGGGGAAAACATAGGTAGTATGAAAGTAATGAAGTTCGGCGGCACGAGTGTAGGCAAACCGGAGCGCATGCGCCAGGTGAGTGAATTGATTACCAGAGATCAGACACCCACGCTCGTTGTATTGAGTGCATTGAGTGGTACAACCAATAGTTTGGTTGATATCAGTCAGGCATTGGCGGATGGAAATAAGGAAGCAGCCAACGAAAAAATCAACCATCTTCAAAATCATTATCGTCAATTTGTCGATCAACTTTTATTACAACCCGCAACCAGGGAAAAGGGTCACCAGGTGGTGACAGAGCATTTTGATTTTTTACAGATTATCGGGAAGATTTCATTCAGCGAAGCGCTCAATAAAGATATTCTCGCGCAAGGTGAATTATTGAGTACACGATTGTTCTCGTTGTTCCTGGAGGAAAATGGCATTGATCACGTGTTGTTGCCGGCATTGGAATTTATGTCCATCGATCAACATGAAGAACCACAGTTGTTATTAATTAGGGAGCGACTGAATCGTTTGATCAATGCCCATGCGGATAAAAAATTATTCATCACCCAGGGATATATCTGTCGCAATGCACGCGGAGAGGTTGATAACCTGAAACGTGGTGGAAGCGATTATACCGCTTCACTGGTGGCTGCAGCAGTAAAGGCGGAAGTGTGTGAGATATGGACAGATATTGATGGCATGCACAACAACGATCCACGCATTGTTGACAAGACTTTACCTGTTGAGCAATTGAGTTTTGACGAGGCAGCGGAGTTGGCGTACTTCGGAGCAAAAATTTTACATCCTACCTGTATCTGGCCTGCTCAGCAGGAAAATGTGCCGGTGAAACTGCTGAATACCATGCAACCGGATGCGGTAGGAACAGTGATCAGGCATGAGGCCGGCTCAACGGGCGTTAAGGCAGTTGCTGCCAAGGACGGCATTACCGCTATCAAAATAAAAAGCAGCCGGATGTTACTTGCCTATGGTTTTCTGCGAAAAATATTTGAAGTTTTTGAAAAGTATAAAACTTCGATTGATATGATCACCACATCGGAAGTGGCCGTGGCAGTTACTATCGACAGCGACAAGTTCCTGAAAGAGATTGTTCAGGAGTTACAGCCCTTCGGAACTGTGGAGGTAGAAAGCGGACAGACAATAGTTTCTATTGTGGGCAATGAGATAGAACAAACAGAGCAAGTCTTGGAAAAATTATTTTCTTCCATTCGGAATATTCCTGTGACCATGGTCAGCTTCGGTGGAAGTCCGCACAACATTTCCCTGCTCATTCCGGCTG
>JBJTJJ010000436.1:0-4636 GCA_046095445.1 Sediminibacterium sp. | reverse complement strand
CCCATTGTTCTGCATTCATTGCCCGCGGTATTTTATCTCCGTTTCTAAAACATTCTACATTTAAATTTTCCTCCATCCAAATCCATTTTTCTGCTTTTTCTGGGATCTGTCCGACGGAAATAGATTTTACCTCTTGCATGTAGGTAACATTTCCATTCATTTTTTCGGATTTTTTTTCAATAATTCCAATATGCTGTAATGCAATGATCACCGCTGTAATCAGCAAAAAATTCTGGCACATAAAAAATGATATTTTGAAGGTTTAAAATGCAGCAATTACAGCCCTCTTTTTTCTTAATCCGGTAGATATCGGCAATCACTCACCCTTCCAGGTATCTATGAATCTCCACCAGATATACTCATTTGAAATAGTAAGAATATTGCAAAATTTGTGCCAATTAAAATGCGGGGCTGCTACAAAATTAGTTACACTAATAAACGCTATAAATACTTCGGGGGAGAAGGGACGAGTATTGAAAAGGAATATGAACTTACTGCATTTTGATCCTACAGTTAGGGGTTGGCGAATCTCTGAAAAGATCTCTAATTTCTAACAACAAACGTGATGGATTGTTTTTGCCGTGTCTTTACTTTCACCCCACCTTGAAGAGCAGGAATCCATTTTGGTCCGTCTGTAAACATCCTTTCTGCTTCTTCAGCAGTTCCATACCCCGGATCATTGTCGGCTTTTATATCATTGACAATGCCGTCTTTATTAATTGTAAATGAAACAGTTACTCTATACATTCCGGGAATGGCATTGTTGCGCACTGGTACATTGCCATCGAGGTTGCGCTCCAGATATCTTGTCCAACCTTCCAGACCACCCGGAAAACTTGCCGGCGTCTCAACAAATGTGTGTACCGTATCACTGGGGTCATTGAGGAACGATGATGCAGAGTCTATTTTCGTGGCAATTTCAATAGCCCCCTTCTTCCCTTTTCTCCCATACTTTATGATGGCCTCTTCCGGGGTTAAAATCTTCATTTCGTCTATAACTCTGTACCTAAGTGATTTTACGATTTTTTGATTAGCTGTCTCCTGGCCATCAATAAAAACTATTTGTTCTTTATTTGCCAATAGGTCATTGATGCTGAGTGGAGGGGGTGGTTTTGTAGTGTCTATTCCTTCTGAAAAAATACGCCCTGAGAATGAATAGATTTTTGCACCCATCCTTCCATGCGCATGTGTGGAGAATGACAAAAAGAAAAAACCACAGAGTAATAATGGCGATAACAGTGATGCGCTGAAATAATTGAATCGCTTGTTGTTAGATTTTCTGATCATATAAAATCACTTTGCGGGTTTACTTACTGACAGTAGTTAATTGAAGTGTATCATTGAATTGAGCGATGAAGGATGAATGAACTTTATTGGACATCCTTCCCTCATTAATTCTTCCCATCCAGTATCACCGGAGTCTTCCCTCCATTCATGATGATCACTTTAGAATTGGGTGAAGTCATCAATCCTTTCAATGCCTGAATCTGCTCATATTGTAACTGCTTTTCCCCCAGTCCGGAACTAATAATGCGCTGGTAATCGGCAATACCCTGGGCCTCCACCCTTTTTCTGTCAGCTTCCTGTTTTTCTTTCTGCAAGACAAACTCCATTTTTTGTGCCTCCTGCTCAGCTTTTATTTTTTCTTCAATAGAGGCCTTCACAGTTGCGGGCAGCGTAATATTCCTAACCAATAGTTGTTCGAGGATGAGCCCGCGCTTCTTAAAATCTTCTTCAATACTTTTGAAGATTTTGGATTGGAAAACATCCCGCTTGGTAGAATACAAATCAATGGCAGTAAAATAAACAGCATTGTCCCGCATCTTGGTCCTGGTTAGTGGCCGTATGATTTTATTCTGATAATCAACTCCTGTCTCACGCACCAATCTCGGTGCTTCCGAAGGTATCAATGAATACAATACAGTCAGGTCAATGGTTACTTCCAATCCATCAGCTGTTAAAACACGGATGGCATCATCACCGTCTTTGTTGCCCTCATCGTGAATACCACTCATGGTATAGTTCTGCGTTTTAATGTCCAGTTCCATCACATCCATCAGCGGATTGATCACGTTGAGTCCGCTGGACAATACATTGTTCTGCACCTTTCCAAACAATGATTGCACCCCGATCTTCCCGGCATCAATTTGCTTCACACTCGACCAGAGCAAACCGAATATACCCAGTACGAGTCCACCCCAAAAAAGTCCGTTGCCTACTGCATGTAATTCTTCATTTTTGTTTTTCAATGTTCTGCCAATCAACACGAGGATAAGGCCAATAATCAGGAGTATCATTTGAATGAAATTTAATTGTCTTACAAAGATAGTGTCAACTGGTGTGATCTGAAATTATCTTCCACCTGCCATTGATTTTTCTGAACCAAAGGGTAAAATAGCCACTTGGACGGTCATTTCTCCTTGTGAGCATAAATTGTCCCAAAACAAACCCATGGTCTGAACCCACACTTCTCAATGATATCAGCTTGAATTGCAGCTTACCCATTGCTATAGTGTCGGGATAATTTTTATGATAGTTGGCAAGTGTTGCGGCATAGCCATATACCGGCCCATTCTTGCCTACAAACAATAAGCTGTCACTGTTCCAATAGCTTTGCATAAACGCATCAATGTTCCCATGGTT
This sequence comes from Sediminibacterium sp., assembly GCA_046095445.1. Taxonomy (GTDB): domain Bacteria; phylum Bacteroidota; class Bacteroidia; order Chitinophagales; family Chitinophagaceae; genus Sediminibacterium. The sequence continues at coordinate 1,993 of JBJTJJ010000436.1, read as the reverse complement.
CCAGTCCCTTTCCTGTTGCTGCAGGATGCGCCTGGCTGCTTGCTCAAATGATTCCTGTGCACAGATCGGTAGGTAACCTGAAAGCAGGAGTAAGAGGAATATTTTTTTCATACACTGGTTTGTACCTTTAATATACATCAATTTCAGTGAGTAACCTCTGCCTATAGTCCGAAACCCGAATTTGTCCGCGTAATTGATAGCCGGTTCTTACCTTCAAAGCACGAAATGATATGTCTTACCTTCTTCATTTGAAAAAAGATCCGGTGATGGCTCCGCTGTTGCGGGAACAAAAAAAGCTGACGCCCATCCAACGGAATATCCCTGCGTATTTGATGTCTGCGATTGTTAGTCAGCAACTAAGCACCCGTGTAGCAGCCGTCATCTGGCAGCGCATACTGGCAATCTACGGGGGACGAGCCCCCCGGCCTGATCAAGTCGTATCAACTCCTGATACCATTTTGCGTGGTGCCGGACTAAGCAATTCGAAAACTTTATATCTGAAGGAAGTGGCCAGGTATTTTATGGAACACCCATTAACCCCTGCGCAGGCAGCCCGGCAAACTGACGAAGAATTATTGGTGCAGCTGACGGCCATCAAAGGGGTAGGCACCTGGACCGTACAGATGTTTTTAATGTTTGGGTTGGCCAGGCCCGATGTTTTTGCTCCCGGAGACGGAGGTATCCAATCCGCTATGGTTCAGTTGTATAACCTCCACCACCTCAACAAAAAAGAACTTGTGCGTGAAATGGAACTGATCGCTGAGCAATGGCGGCCATTCCGAACCTATGCCTGCCTGCATTTGTGGGATTGGAAAGACGGAAAATAAATGTTGGAAGCTTGTTAAAGAAATTTTACTGGCAGGGGCTATTAAACTTCCGGTAAAAAGTTCGGTCTACATTTACAGTAGTGCCGTTTTAACTGAAATCCATGCATCCTGAAGATTCCCTTTTATTGCAGTGGTACCATACTTCCGCTTCGCGGGAAAAGGGCTTTACGGCATTGGTGTCTAAATACCAGCAACCCTTGTATTGGCACATCAGAAGAATGGTCATCAACCATGCCGATGCGGATGATGTTTTGCAAAATGTATTCCTCAAAGTGTGGAAGGGGCTAGCGAATTTCAGGGAAGAAAGCAACCTCTATACCTGGCTCTACCGGATTGCTACCAATGAGTCACTTAGCTTTATACAAAGGGAAAAAAGAAGGGGTTTGGTGAATATGGACGAGGAGAGTGTCGGCGCTTCAGCACAGCAGCAAATGAAGGCAGATGCTCATTTCGATGAGAAGAAGCTGGAATGGAAACTACAACTGGCGATTCAGCAATTACCTGAAAAACAGCGGGTTGTATTTAATTTACGTTATTTTGATGAAATGGGGTATCGGGAAATGAGTGAGGTATTACAGACCAGCGAAGGTGCCCTCAAGGCCAGCTACCACCACGCAGTAAAACAATTGGAGTAAATGATCCGTGAATCTTAAACTTTGCTGGCGCCCGGCTATCTAATAAATTGAAATGAGACATTCGACCGAAATAGAACAGGAATTGCGCGAGTTGACACCCGGTATGGCGTGGCCCGGCAAGGATATGCCCTTCCATGTGCCGGCCGGTTATTTTGACCATCTGCCTGCCCGGATGGCTGAAGATGCCCTCCTGTCGCTGAATAAACCCATCGATATTCCTTATGAGGTGCCTGCCGGTTATTTTGATCAGTTGTCCGCACAAGTCGTTAACCGTGCGCTTGCCGAAGCAGCTGGTGAACAAAACAATTCTTCCAACAATAGTTCCCACGAAGGCAGTTCCGGAAAAATAATCAGTCTATTCTTTAGAAAAGTAATGCCGTATGCAGCTGCTGCCCTGCTCGGGGGAATTTTGGTTACCGGCGCATTTTTGTTTACTGACCAGCGTGTAGGAATCAGCAGCGAAACTTTATCGGCAGGCAATCTTACTGCTTCGCATACAGTATTGTCACCCGACAATGAGCTGTACAAGGA
>JBJTJJ010000435.1:0-1010 GCA_046095445.1 Sediminibacterium sp. | reverse complement strand
CCCGAACACTGTCTACTGCCTGGCACTTGCCTAAATTGGCAGTAACACGGTAGAGCGTATTAGATAAGGGTTGAATCTCGGGATTTTTTATTTGATCAACAACTTCACCTGTTGATGCCGTCCACAAATAGCTCAGTGCATAGCTGATGGGTGATAGAGTAATTTTATCAGTTTGACAGATAGTGGTATCTAATCCCGCATCCACATCAATGAATTGAAGCACATTGACGGTAACGGTATCCTGACTGATGCAACCATTGTCTTCTACCCTGATTACATAGCGGGTGGTGTCTCGGGGATAGACCAGCGGACTAGCAGTATTCTTAAATAAGATACGATTTTCATTAGGACCTGCCGTGGGAGTCCAATTGACGATGCCGGAGCCGATATTGGCAGAAAGCCCAAGTGTATCTATACTACAAATAAGCGTGTCTCTAAACCCAAGGGATAATACAGGCTTATCTAGAATCGAGAGTGTACGGGTCACCGAGTCTGCGCAACCGTAAGAATTTTTTACATACAATTTTACCTGCACCGTTCCGGAATTGTTATAAGTCCATGCGGTATCTTTTGCAGAGGCAGTATCGCTGCTGGATGTGTTGTCTCCAAAATCCCATCTACGCTCAATGATACTTCCATATTTGTTGATGGAGACATCCCTGAAAGTATAGGGGTTGAGAAAGCAATTTCCCAAGGCAGATAAATTTACCCTGAGTTCAGGATACACTTTTACAATGGTGGTAGCGGAGTCTTTACATCCACCGGCGGTACCTACTACTAACTTAACTGTATAAGTGCCGCTATCCTTTCCACTGTTCAAAAAGTCATAGGTTGGTGTAGGAGAAGACGAGGTGTCTGAATTGATACCGGTGACGCCAAAGTCCCAGAAGTAAGAAGTGATGGAACTATTGCTGGATTCATTCTGGAAACTGAGGGTGGTACCATTGCAGGTTATATAGTTGGGTTTCAATGCTGCTGCAGAAATTGAACAGCCGGCAACTGTGATATGT
>JBJTJJ010000434.1:0-1507 GCA_046095445.1 Sediminibacterium sp. | reverse complement strand
CCTAGTAATAAAATATGGACTGGTGACATGATTTGTTCTGAGAGGGGTCAAAATATTTGTAAAAATACTAAACAGGGGGCCATTCCCGGATAATAAAAAAAACAATGAAAAAATTGCGTTTTTAGTTAATAAAAAAGTAGGCTTGAAAGGGTGGAAAATTGTTCTTTTTTGTGGATAAAACTAAGCTGTTTTTTTGCTTGTTTTTTACCCCCACAGCCCAAAAAAAAGTATCTTCGCTGACCCCCGGTCAAGCCCTCGTTGGAAGGCCTGAAAAACGCCGGCGGGCTCAACAGAGAGAAGCATGTCAGAGGAAAATTTTACACCTGAACTTACTCAGGACAACGACCGGATTATTAAGGTAAATATCGAAGAGCAGATGAAGACTGCTTATATCGATTATTCCATGTCAGTAATCGTAGGAAGAGCCCTACCCGATGTTCGGGATGGATTCAAACCTATCCACAGAAGAGTTCTCTTCGCTATGAACGAACTCGGCAATAATAGCAATAAACCGTATAAAAAATCCGCTTCCATTGTTGGGGAAGTGATGGGTAAATACCACCCCCATGGTGATGCGTCCATCTACGACACCGTAGTGAGAATGGCGCAGGACTGGACACTTCGGTATACAATGGTAGACGGGCAAGGTAACTTTGGGAACCAGGATGGTGACCCGCCGGCAGCTATGCGATACACGGAAGCCCGGCTTGAAAAGGTGGCTGAGGCAATGTTGGAAGACATTGACAAAGAGACCGTTGATTTTCAATTGAACTTCGATGATTCACTGGAAGAGCCATCTGTTCTTCCCACCCGCATTCCTCAATTGTTGGTCAATGGTTCATCAGGCATTGCTGTGGGGATGGCAACCAACATGATGCCCCATAACCTGCGTGAATCCGTTGATGCCTGCATCGCATACATTCAGAACAGACAAATTACGATCGATGAACTGATGCAACACATAAAGGCACCCGATTTTCCTACCGGTGGAATCATTTTTGGTATGGAAGGGGTGAAGGAAGCATTTCGTACTGGAAGAGGAAGGGTGGTTCTGCGCGGACGTTGTCATGTTGATACTAAAGATAGTGGCAGAGAACAAATCGTAATCACGGAAGTTCCCTATCAGGTGAACAGGGATGTGCTGACCAATCGAATCGGACAATTAGTCAATGAAAAAATTATTGAAGGTATTGCTCACGTGAACAACGAAAGCAATATGCGAGAGGGAACCCGCATCGTGCTTGATCTTAAAAGAGATGCTGTTGCCCAGGTAATCATCAACCAGCTATATAAGTTCACAGAGTTACAAACCAGTTATGGTATTAATAATGTGGCCATCAGTAAGGGAAGACCTTGTTTGATGAACCTCAAAATGATGATCGCCGAATTCATAGACTTCCGTATGGATGTTGTGATTCGTCGGTCGAAATTTGAATTAAGAAAAGCGGAAGAACGTGCGCATATTCTCGCAGGATACCTCAAGGCATTGGATCATATTGATGAAGTG
>JBJTJJ010000433.1:0-7563 GCA_046095445.1 Sediminibacterium sp. | reverse complement strand
CTATTGATCAATCCATCTGCAGCAGCATATCCTTTTCCTTTAGAGATTTGAAGAAGCGCACAGGCTTCATCTTTTCTACCCAGATTGATGAGCGCCGCCCCTTTAAAATATTCAGATTTTCCATCGGAAGACTTTCTTAAGAATACCTGATCAAACCAGGGTAGACTTCGTTCCCATTGTTTCATATTGAAATAACAGATAGCTATGTTTTCATATACACCATAGCTTCCATTGCTAATCTGGGTAGTGGTAATGAATTTTTTAGCGGCACCCTCAAAGTCACCCTTGGAAAAAAGAGCAGATGCTTCATTGAACAATTGATTGGCTCTCATTACATTTCTTTCCTGTTCTGCCAGTCCAGGAACATTTCCAGCCGGAATATTGGTAATGATTTCATTTCTTCTTATCAGCAGCGATGAATCATTAGGAAAAAGTTTCAACGCACTATCAGCCATTTGAAGCATCTGTGCAGTTGTGCCTCTGGGTTGAGTAGTCATTTTGATATTGATCAAACCCTGTAAGTAGAGATTCCAGCCCAGCGATTCTTTCCCTCTGTATTTGATGAACTCATTGAATGCTCTTTTCAGCGTAACAGAATCAGAATTCTTAACGCATACGGCAACCAGTGTCTGGTAATAGGTTTTAGCACGGGGCTTGGTGAAATAGGCCAGGGAAGCATATTTCATCGCGCTATCGCGCTTGTCTTGGGCAAAGTAAACATCAGCTTTTAGGAATTCACAGTACATGATGTAGGGATTGGCCTTAATACCCCTGTCCAGATAGACAATTGCCTCCTCATATTTTTTATTCTCATAGAGGTACCTGCCAAGAATGCCGTCAATGGGTTGTGCGGAGGAGGTGACATTCGGCATACTGGGGAAGGCATTGATAACATTCTCCAGCGGAAGTTTAAGCGGTTCATTTTGCAGGTCGGCAATTACCCTGTTTTGCACTACCAGTGACTGATAGGTAAGAAAAGTTACATAAGCACTGGGGAGCAAGAAGATGAGGGCAATGAATGAGTAGATGTACTTTGGATTCTCTGATAACTGAGCGGGAGATTTGGTTGCTGATTCAGCCTCTTCTTCTTCTACCGCAAGACTGCCTGTATAAGCCAATAGATTGACGGCAGCAAAGAAGGAAAAGAACAATTGGTTCACCGGTCTTTCAATGGGAAAGTTGAAGAATGCATCTATTCCATAACCAATCATAGCCAGCAACGAGAAGTATGCAATCATCTTGTTTTCATGACCGGCAGTAGGCGAGGTAATAACCCGATAGGTATAGAAAGCAATGGTTAAGAAAAGTCCCGAATAGAGGAGTCCACCCAATAAACCCAGTTCTGCAAAAAATTCCAAAAAGTCATTGTGTGCGTGAACAGGAACAGACAAGTCATCTACCAGTGGATTGGTAGGAGGGATGCTGGCGAATTTCCAGTTACCATAACCACAACCCATGATGGGATGCTTAAGACCATATTCAAATGCATGCTTCCAAAGGAAGAGACGTTGGTTCCGGCTATTGTCATCAGCAGAGTTGATTGTCGATACTCTTTCCAGTACACTTCCATAACCAGAATTCGATTCATCTACAAAGCTGCTTTTAGCTGCACTGAGTGAAATGAGGGACAAAAAATAAGCGACTGCCAAAGCGATAATGATTCCACCTCCATTGAAAATGAGTAGGTCCTTTTTTTGCTGTCTCCAGAATTGATACACACAAAAGCCCAGGTAGAAGAGGAAGATGAAAATAAGCGCCAGGTAGGTAGTTCTTGAATTGAGCAGAAAAACCAACCAAACCGCTATGATAAAAACGAAGAAGTAAAACATTTTCTTTAAGCCATCAGAAGTATAAAAGCCATAGATGACAAACGATAATTTGGCCAGTATACTTGCTGCGAAAATGTTTTTATTGCCCGCATTTCCTTTCATTTTAAGTACCAGACCTGTCAGATCGAAATTGCTCATTTGCGAAAAGAAAACATAGAGTTCTCTGATGGATTGATAGAGAACAATGAGAGACAAAATAATAGTCAGGGTTTCAAAAAGGTGCTGCCTTCTGTATAATAATATAGCAAGATTAAAAAATGCAACAACTGTTGCCACAAAGCGAACGTAGCACACCCAACCTTCATTACGATTAATAGAAAAAAATACAGATATACCTGCCAGTAAAAAAAGTGCCGTGAAAAGTTTTGAGAACAGTGCCCGGAAAACCTGGTTAACTGCTTCCACATATTCCCCTTGGTTCATGAGGAAATAAGCAGCAATGACCATATCTAATAAAACAAGGTATACCCATTGAGGCCCCTGGTCATCGGTTGCCCCGAAGTTGGGGATAAACTCAACAATGAAATAGAGACAACAAAATAAGATGGTGAGAAGGTCACCGGCATTGATGGTACTTGATTTTTTGTGCTTCTGTGAAATCGGTATAGCGGCGGTTACAGCTTCCTGTGATTTGGTATGGGAATTCCTTTTGTTTTTTTTCATAACTGCTCCATTTAAATCTGCTCAGGTTGAAATTATAAGTTTTTCAGGATGATGAATTTTCGCTTTAACAACGTTGTATCTCCCGGGAATATTTTAAGGGCACTATCCGCTAACTGCAATAATTGGCTGCTCATGGCAGAAGGCTGGTAAGTAACTTTCACATTGGTCATGCCTTCCAAAAACCGATCCCAGGTGCCCGGTAGTTCGGGTCGTTTAGCAATAAATAAATTGAAGGCTTTTTTGATGGTATTGGTATCTTTCATTTGCACACTCGCTGCTATCAGCAGGTCATAATAGTTTTTCACCCTGGGTCGGTGAAAAAATGCCTCGGCCGCATATTTTTGAGCACTGTCCGGCCGATTGCTGTTGATATAGATCAATGCTTTGAGGTATTCTCCGTATTTAAGGTGCGGATTGGTGTACGGGATGCGGTTGACATATTTCATGGCTTCTTCCATTTTGCCATTTTGGCCCAGGTACCTGGCTTTAATGCCGTCAATTGGCAGTGTAGAATATCCAATATTGGGCATGGAAGGAAAGGCGCTAACGACATAGTCGGGTGTTAGGTCTATATTCTCCTTGTCCATATCAATTCTTGTTTTTTCCTGTATAATCAGAGATTGATAGGTTTGGAATGTGATATACACCATAGGTAACATGATCAAGAGTAATGAGAAGCTCAGCAGTAAAGTTCTGTTCCCTTCTTTGCCGGCAGCTTGCTGATCGGTTTCTTCTGACAAAGTTCTGGAGGGAACAAAAGAAGCAAGGCAAACTGCACTCACCAAGCTGAAGAAAATCTGATTGATGGATCTTTCAATCGGAAAATTGAAAAATGCATCTATGGCATAAGCCAGGAGTCCGATAGCAGCCATTACCAAAATGGGTTCGGTTTCTTTATGCTTGCCCTGCACGATTGTTCGTATGGTTATCAGGGCGATGACAATGAATAGACTGATGTAAAGCAATCCGCCGGGTATACCCAGTTCAGCGAAGAATTCCAGAAAATCGTTGTGGGCATGCAATGGAACTGATAACTCATCGAAGATCTCTTTGGAGGGTTCAATGCTTTCTAATTTCCAGTTGCCATAACCAGCTCCCAGAAAGGGGTGGCTGCGGGTATAGTCGATGGCATGTTGCCAAAAAGCCAATCGTTGGTTTCTGCTATTATCTTTTTCAGATACAATAGAACCCATTCTTTCAACTACGGTTCCATAACCACCCTCGGTATTTTCATCTCCTATATTGTACTTGGTGGAATTCACTAGTCCCTGACCAATGAGATAACTAACCGCCAATGGCAACAGTAAGAAGATAAACTTCAGCCAATGTTCTTTGTTCTTGTCTCTGAAGAAGCGAATCAGTTCATAGATCACAGTCAGCACGATAACTGCAATAAGTCCCAAATAAGTGGTTCTTGAATTCAGTAAGAATATAATTAGTGAGCCTAGTGTAAATGAAGCCAGAAAGAATAGTTTTCTAATACCCGGTAATTGGATGATTCCATAAAGAGCAAAAGGGATTTTAATCATTAAACTGGCGGCATAAATATTTTTATTCCCTGCATTTCCCCGCATACCCAGCACTATTTCATTGAAATTCATACTTCCCATTTGGTATAACAAAAAGCTAAGCGATTGCAAGGATTGTAATAATAAGATACCGGCTAGTATGTATGCTAAGGCATTAATGACTTCCTTTTTTTGATCAATCAGCAGGAAAAAATTGAAGTAGGCGACTACGGTGGTAATCAGGCGGGCAATGCAAACCCAGGTTTCTGTTGTATTGAAGGCCCAAGTGACTGAGATGGTGGCCCAGGTTAAGAAAGCGAGTAATAGGTAGGTAAATGGGAAGGAAAAAAGTCTTTTAACAGCTGCTTCAAATTCCTGGTGAGCATAGAGCAGGTAAGACAAGCATACCATGTCTACCACTGCTAAATAAAACCACTGAGGTCCCATGGTATCATAGGAACCAAGATTGGGTATGAATTCTACCAGTAAATACAGGAGGATAAAAAAAATAGCGATCCAGGTAGATAAACGGGAATGAACGGGTCGGCTTATTTGTGCCGACGGGGCGGCGGAATCAGTTTCCTGCACCCTTTTTTTATGTTTTTTGGCCATAGGAATGGTGATGACGTAAAAATATCAAAAAAACATGGTGTTTGTTCATATTGAATGAAGAAGTCAACGGCTGTTAATAGCTTGGGGTTTAAAAAAAGCCAAATTCGAGTTGACAATTTATGAGAGTACATAAGTGAATCACATATACATAATAATAAAATTATATTTGATTACTGATTCGTTGAAAAGAAATCCTTTTAACTGGCAGAAAAATTTTTCTATTTAACTACATAATCCTACCTTTGCCCTCCCAATACGAAAAATGGGATCGGAATATGTCTCAGCGAATCAGAATAAAACTGCAGTCCTACGACCATAACCTGGTTGATAAGTCGGCTGAAAAGATTGTAAAAACTGTACGCAGTACAGGTGCGGTAGTTACTGGACCTATTCCACTGCCCACACACAAGAAGATTTTCACGGTACTTCGTTCACCACACGTGAACAAGAAGAGCCGCGAGCAGTTCCAGTTGGCAACGCACAAGCGTTTACTGGATATCTACACTTCTTCTTCTCGTACGGTGGATGCGCTGAGTAAGCTGGACTTACCCTCCGGTGTGGAAGTAGAGATCAAGGCCTGATAAAAATTGGGTTTTGAGCAATTGAAAAAAGAGTTCTTATCATAATGTCATCTTTCAAGTCCGTCTTTGGCGGATGAAAAAAGCGCTGACAGAACCTAAACTCCCGGGGATGGTCGGGAGGAAACATATAAACAGGCCCTTCGAGGTTTGTTTACTGCCGGTACTTCCGCTTTTCTAACCAGAAAAAACAAAGGAAAAGGTCGGTGGCGAACGAGGATTGAAATCTGCTATCATCGGCAGATTGTCCTTTACAACCTGCGCGGGGCTATAAACCGCGAACGATGAAAGGAATTATTGGAAAGAAAATCGGGATGACTAGTGTCTTCTCGCAAGATGGTAAGCAGACTGCCTGCACCATCATTGAGGCCGGACCCTGCACAGTTACGCAGGTGAAGTCTGCCGATACAGACGGTTACACCGCACTTCAGCTCGCATTTGGTGAGAAAAAAGAGAAGCATGCTACCCAGGCAGAAATTAATCATTTCAGCAAGGCGCAAGCTGCTCCTAAAAAATTCGTAAAAGAATTCCGCAATTATTCCATTCCCAAAGCCATAGGGGAAACCATTACTGTTGACATCTTCACTGAAGGTGAATCTGTAGAAGTAGTTGGTACCACTAAGGGTAAAGGTTTCCAGGGCGTTGTGAAGCGTCATGGATTTTCTGGTGTGGGTGAAGCTTCCCACGGCCAGCACGACCGTTCACGTGCTCCTGGATCTATTGGTGGATCATCCTATCCTTCCCGCGTATTCAAAGGAATGCGCATGGCCGGAAGAATGGGTGGAGACCGCGTGAAGATGAAGGGTCTCAAAATTGTAAAGATTTTCCCTGAAAAAAATTATATCCTCATCAGTGGTTCAGTACCAGGACACAACGGTTCAATCGTTTTGATCCAGAAGTAATCACCCCTCAATCGTTAAAAAATGCAAGTAGAAGTTTTAAATACAAAAGGAGAGAAAACCGGCAGAACGGTTGAATTACCCGATGAAATTTTCGGTATTGAACCCAATGACCATGCCATTTATCTCGCTGTCAAGCAATACCTGGCCCAGGCTCGTCAGGGTACCCACAAAGTAAAAACCCGTGCCGAAGTAAAAGGTGCCAGCCGCAAGCTGCACAAGCAAAAAGGAACCGGTGGATCCCGTAAAGGAAATATCCGTAACCCTTTATACAAAGGGGGTGGTACTATTTTCGGACCTAAGCCGCACGATTACGGTTTTAAGTTGAATAGAAAGGTGAAAGACCTCGCTAAGATGTCTGCCCTCTCTTACAAAGCAAAAGAGAATGCTCTTTTCGTTATCGAAGACATCGTGATGGATGCGCCTAAAACGAAGACCCTCATGAATGTGCTCGAAAACCTGAATATCGCTCACAAAAAAACATTGATGGTGTTACCTGAATACCAGGATAATTTATACCTGAGTTCCCGTAACATACCCAATGTGGGAAGTCGTTTGCTGTCAGATATCAATACGTATGAATTAATGAATGCAGACGTATTGGTGTTATTGGAAAATACTGCTAAAATTCTGACAGAGGAAGCCGCCTAAAAAACAAGTTCAAAACTGATTATTATGAAACTCAGCGAAGTATTAATAAAGCCCATAGTTACCGAGAAAGCCAATGCGCAGCAGGAAAAGCTCCGCAGGTATGCTTTTAAAGTAGACAAGCGTGCCAATAAACTGGAGATCAAAAAGGCAATCGAGGAATTCTATGGTGTTAATGTGGTTGATGTGAACACGGTGGTGGTTCCGGGGAAAAATAAAACCCGCTACACCAAAGCCGGCTTCATCAAGGGAATCAAGAGTCCTTACAAAAAGGCGCTTGTAACCGTTGCAGAGGGAGACAGCATCGATCTGTACGCTAATATTTAATAAAGGTTTCCCGCCTTAAAAGGGAAAAGAATGGTAAGCAACTACCGCGAAAGTTGATTAACAAAACCGCTCAAGCGGAAAAAGAAAGAAAAATGGCACTTAAGAAGTACAAACCAATTACAGCAGGAACTCGTTGGAGAATTGGAAACGCATATGCGGAAATCACTACCAACCAGCCTGAGAAGAGTCTGTTAGAACCACAGAAAAACACGGCAGGAAGAAATTCTCAGGGTCGTCGTGTTACCCGTTATATGGGTGGTGGTAACAAACAGCACTATCGCATCATTGATTTCAAGCGCAACAAGCGCGATATGAACGCAACTGTTCTGTCTGTAGAATACGATCCCAACCGTACAGCTTTTATTGCTTTGTTACAGTACACGGATGGTGAAAAGCGTTACATCATTGCACCCCAGGGAATTCAGGTAGGTGCAACTGTAATCGCCGGTGACGATGTTGCTCCTGAAATAGGGAATGCCTTATTGATGAAGAACATGCC
>JBJTJJ010000432.1:0-2395 GCA_046095445.1 Sediminibacterium sp. | reverse complement strand
GTCATGTTCATCTTTTCGCCGGCTTTGACCGCCTTCTGACTTACCCGCGCACGCTCTGCAAAATGAGTGTCAGTGCCTCCCGGACTCACCACTGTAACCGAAACTTTGGTCTTACGAAGCTCATAAGCTAGTCCGCGACTAAACTGTAATAAAAACGATTTACTGGCAGCATATACTGTCAATCCCGGCACGGCCTGATAAGCAGCCGAACTGGCAATATTCAAGACATAAGCTCTGGGCATTTGAAGAAGTGAAGGAAGTAAAGCCCTTGTTAATAAAACAGGTACTTCCATATTCACCCGCATCATCTGCGCATATTCCTCAGAACTGTATTCTCCAAAAGTGCCACTATGCCCATAACCGGCATTATTGATCAGCATGTGTATAGCAAAGCCATTCGAATGTATCCACTGCATTACTTGGTCAACAGCACCCGGTGCAGCCAAATCTGCCGCCAAAAAGGAGGCATTTACCTGATACTTACCTGTAATTTCAGCACAAAGGGATTCCAATAAAACCCCACTCCGGGCTACCAACAAAATGGATATACCCCGCTGGGCCAGTTCTAATGCAATGCTGCGCCCAATACCCTTACTGGCCCCTGTGATCAATGCATATTTCATAAACGTCAGTAATAAAAAAGGCCAACTTTCTGCCGGCCCTTATAGAAAATACATTTAAATTAGTGGTGAACCTTGGAAGTAAATCTGTGGTAAAAAGGAGTCTTGCTGGAAGCATCCTTGGGCTTATACTTCCCGGTAACCAAGGGTACATACATAACCCGACGACGGCTGGCCTCACCATACAAAGGTGATTGCTTCACCCGATGCCATAATCGACCATCATGCACACTTAAATCCCCGGCGAAAATGTCAAAACCAATTTCACGGGAATCATCGGAATTGTCAATGAAATATTTTTTTCCAAATAATAATTTGAAAATATTCTGGCGATGCGTTCCGGGTATCACCCGCAAACCCCCATTCTCAAACTTACAGGTATCCAAGTGTAGTCCCACATTCAACATAGGCATGATTCTTTGACCCATAAACAAATCCCTGGGAGAATCAGTGTGCCAGCCCATTTGTGTAAATGTACTGTTGGGCGTATTGATGTAATTATTAACCACCAAACCATCCTTCTCCTGTTCGCCTATCCGTCCTTCATAAGAACCCAATAATTGTAACAATGCCTGAAGACGGGGATGGTCTAACAACTGATGCAAGGGTTCACTGAACATGGAAGAGAAACACAGGCGCTGGATGGTTGTATTTCCATGTTCATCCTTACCGAATTTTAAAGGGATACCATTCACCTTATCCCTCTTCTCCTTTAACCACATTTGCTCAATACGGCTGACCTCACTGATGTATAGCTGAATCTGTTCAGGAGTTAGGAAATTCCTGAACAAAATAACTCCATGCTCATCGAAAAACTCGATTTGTTCGGGGGTAACAACATCACCCAACTGAAATTGACTTTCCCATTTTTTCATACTTCCCTATAACGTTTGTTGTGGTCGTTTGTTATATTTTCGTTACCAATTAGCTGACGGGTGACAAATTTAGTATAAAATTGCTGCTTTTAAGATTAAAAAGAGCACAAATCTTATATAGCAAATTGATTATCAATAACAAAATACAGGAATTGTATCGCCAATTACTGCTGGCAGTGACCGGAATAATGTTTTTTACAGGTCTCTTGGCACAAAAACAGGACGAAAAAAGAGGTCGAACCTTCGTTTTTCCGGTAATCACCCGTTCTTTAGAGACCGGCTGGAATTTTGGTGCGCTGACAGCCAAGATATTTTCTCTATATCCAGATGATACCATTTCCCGCAGTTCAAATCTGGAGATTCTGGCCATGGCATCTACCCGGAAACAAGTTGTTTTTGCTCTTGTAGGTACCCAGTATTTTAGAAATGAGCAATTTATCATAGAAGAACAAATTTCAACAAGTCTGTTTCCAGATAGGTTCTGGGGACTTGGAAGTCAAACCAGAGATGATCAAGAAGAAAATTATTCATTCAGACAGGCATATTTTATGGTACATGGAAAGAAAAAAGTTACCTCTAACTTTTTTGCCGGTCTGGTCTACGAAGCCCAAAAAGTTTGGGATATTAACTATGTCTCAGGAGGTGTCTTTGATGCTTCTAACATTGCCGGAAAAAATGGTTATTTCATCAGCGGAGTCGGTGGCAGTCTATCTTTCGATACCCGAAACAATGCATTTGCTCCCAATAAAGGTTTATACATGCAATTTTTCTGGAACCATTTTGACAGATTCTGGGGTTCAGATTTTAACTATGAAAATCTGATAACAGATTTTCGTTCCTATTATCCCATTGGTAAACATAGTGTATTGGCATTTCAATGGGTGAATTTCATGACCTTCG
>JBJTJJ010000431.1:0-5037 GCA_046095445.1 Sediminibacterium sp. | reverse complement strand
CCTTTCGGGTTCTGGATCAATATAATAAATGCCAGGATTACTGATGATAAAACGATTAAAACGAGGAATAAAATACTCATAACAATGATTTGATTTGCTCAATTCGAGCTGCAAAATAACTAGATTTTTCAGGAATCTGGAAACTTAATTTTTTAAACAGCTGAATGGCCTGCTCCCGATGACCCTGTCTCAATAAAACTTCTGCCATAGCTTCTGTAACCACCTCTTCCCTCCGAACAGAAAGTACAGCATCCTCAGCTACCTTTTTTTCCAATGGGGTGACTGTGCCGGACTTCTCGTTTTGTTTAACCTGTTTGAGCCAATCGGTGAAACTCATCATTTTTTTAGACAGATTGTCTTTTGGGCCCGATTGCCAATTGACTTTTATCCCCTGGGAAGCGAAATAATCAACGGTGTGCATCGGACCTGATTGCTCGAAGGGTAGGGGGGTGTTCGAAGCCACCGGCTGACGAAATGCCTCAAGCTGAGATGAAAGCATAGTCGATAACTTATCGGGTGCCTTCTCCACTACTTCGGGCGGATTACTGGGACCAGGGGCTACAGGAATTTTGTTATCCAATGGTTCCTGTTGTCCACCATCAATCTTTCTGAGAATCGCCTGAACCGCCTCTACGGAGGGAATGGCAATTGGATCTTTAGTAGTCGCATCTGTTTCTGGAGTTGTGCTACTGGGATCTTGAAAACTTACCCCCTCGTTTAGGGGCTTTGTTCCAATTGGAGGGGTTGAAAATACGGGGGATGTCCATTCTTCGGCTTCCTCTCTGCTTTCTTCCAGTTGGTAGGCCCACCATCTTGGATTGAAATGATAGATAGTTGCCCGAGCGGATTGAGCGGCTGAGGAAGTATGGAGGGTGGCCTGATAATAACAGGCCAGTAGATTTTGTGCCGGTGCAAAATAGGGGTAGTTACTCACTGCTTTTTCCAGGGCAGCACCTGCCCGCTCGTTATTATCGAGTTGACCGGTAAGGTGATACAAAGCTTTTTCCTGCAGTGGGTTCATGATTGGGGACCTGGATTACCAATTGGAAAAAATGCGGTTGAAAATATCATCGGTGAGGTTGCGAACCACTTCATCAGAGAGTTGAGCTTCCGCAACACTGAATGACTGGGTAGCAGGATAGTCGAAACTTCTGCTGACATCGAATTCATCGGTTTTATTATCCTTGTTGTTTCGTAAAACTATGTGTACCGTCACTGTTAATCGGTTAGCAGCTGCCTGTGTTGAACTTACACCTACTGTTTGACTACCATCATAATTGGTGATTACTCCGGTTATTACATAATCTGCATCATCATTATTAGTCCTTGTAAGCTTAGTTGCAGAAATGATTTTTTGCTGGATCCGGTCGGTTAGCTTAGCAGCAAACTGTGGATTTATGTAACGTGCTTTGTTATCAATATACCCGATTTTTACAGTTTTAATGTTCGGGTCGATAGAGGCATCATTGAACCTATATAGTCCGCAGGAATACATCAACAAGATGGTTGCCAACAATAAGGTGTTGGAGCACATTTGTAAGGTAAAATGGCTGGTAAGAAAGGGGTATTTACTCTTCAATATCATATTCCTTCAGTTTACGGTACAAGGTTCTTTCGCTGATACCTAAATCGTTGGAGGCATCTCTTCGCTTACCCTTGTGCTTCTTCAATGCCTTTAAAATAAGTTCTTTCTCTTTGTCCATTATATTCAGCGATTCTTCCACTTCGACATGCTGGTGAATTTCATCATCGTGCAGAATTACTGGTTGAGAAGATACAGCAGGTGTTGTGATCAGGGTAGGCGGAGCAGAAGGTGTAACCAAGGTAGGTTCTGAGATGGCAGTCAAATCTCCCATTAGTCTATCTCTGGCTTCTTGTAGTGATTGTCCTGGCATGCCGGGATTCTGTAATATCTCAAGAAACATTTTCTTGATCTCTGTTACTTCCTTCTTCATATCAAAAAACAACTTATAAAGAATCTCACGTTCGTTGGCAAATTCTCCGCCAGCAGAAGATGCGGTAGTAGATAAAACCGGAAGTCGGGTACCACGATTATCAGGAAGATACTTTTTCAGTTCATCTGCAGAAACCAGTTGTTGTGCACTAAGGACAGAAATTTGCTCTGCTATATTTTTTAATTCGCGAACATTTCCCTGCCATCCATGATTAATGAGAACCTGTTTTGCTTCATCATCCAATTGCACAGGGGTTGTCTTATACCGCTCTGCGAAATCAACTGAGAATTTACGAAACAATAAATTGATATCCTCTTTTCGATCCCGCAATGCCGGAACCCTAATGGGAACCGTACTTAGTCGGTAATATAAATCCTCTCTGAATTTCCCGTTTCGGGTGGAATCAAGGAGTTCACGGTTAGTGGCTGCAATAACTCGTACATCAGTTTTTTGAACTTTGGATGATCCAACCCGGATGAATTCGCCAGTTTCCAGCACACGTAACAATCTAGCTTGTGTTCCCAGCGGCATTTCACCAATTTCATCCATAAAAATGGTACCACCACTCACCGTTTCGAAGTACCCTTTTCTGCTATCCACAGCGCCGGTAAATGCCCCTTTCTCATGACCGAATAATTCAGAGTCGATAGTGCCTTCCGGAATAGCACCACAGTTTACAGCTATGAATGGATTGTGTTTTCTTGCGGAAAGCGCATGTATGATTTGTGAAAACACTTCCTTACCAACACCACTTTCACCTACAATCAATACTGTTAAATCTGTTGCCGCTACCTGAATGGCTGTATGTAAGGCATGATTTAACGCAGGTGAGTTACCTATGATGCCAAATCTGTTTTTTATAGTTTGAATATCCATATTAAGCTTGGTTAAGTACCGGTTCACTGATTTGCTCACCCATGAGAGTTCCGGCGGTACAATCTGTGATCAGTACATGTACATAATCACCTTTCCCGGATAAGCCATTTTTTGGGAATACAACCATTTTATTGTGCGTAGTTCTTCCCTGCCAATGCGCATCACTTTTTTTGGAATTACCTTCAATCAAGACTTCCCAGGTTTTATTCACATCTTTTTGCATACTACGAAGGGATTGGCCTCTGTGTAAATCAATGATTTCCTGTAATCTTCTTCTTTTTTCGGTTTCAGGTACATCATCTTCATATCTTCTTTCAGCCAGTGTTCCGGGTCTTTCGCTATAGAAATACATATAGGCGAGATCATAATCGCATTGTTGCATCAAATCTAAAGTCTGCTGATGGTCTTCCTCCGTTTCAGTACAAAATCCTGCAATGATATCGGTACTTATCCCACATTCAGGTAAAACTTCTCTTATTCGGGAAATTTTTGCCAGATACCATTCACGTGTGTAAGTTCGATTCATCAATTGTAAGATGCGGTTACTTCCACTTTGCACAGGCAGATGGATATAGCGACAGATATTTGGGTATTTCTTAATCGTTTGTAATACTTCCTCAGTTATATCTTTTGGATGAGAGGTGCTGAAACGAACCCTTAATTGAGGGGAGATCAAAGCAACCTCTTCGAGTAAACGGGCAAAAGTGATTGTTTTGCCTGTGGTTTCTTCTACCCAATAATAACTATCTACATTTTGTCCCAACAACGTAACTTCTCTATATCCCTCCTCAACCAACTGTCTCGCTTCCTGTAATATTGATGGTAGGTCACGACTTCGTTCCCTTCCCCGTGTAAAAGGTACTACGCAGAAACTACACATGTTATTGCAACCACGCATAATCGAAACGAAAGCAGAAACCCCGTTGGAATTAAGACGGAAAGGAGCTATATCTCCATAGGTTTCTTCCCTGCTCAGCAGTACATTTACTGCTTTGTGTCCTTCAACTGCATTGGAAATTAGAGAAGGTAAAGTTCTGTAGGCATCAGGTCCAACGACAAGATCTACCAGTTGCTCCTGCTCCAGTAACTTCTCCTTCAAGCGTTCCGCCATACAACCCAGTATGCCAATAAGTACCGATGGATTTCTGTTTTTAACCGATCTGAGTCCAATCAAACGTCGTCGAATAGTTTGCTCTGCCTTGTCTCTAATAGAGCAGGTATTGATAAGTATAAGTTGTGCATGTTCAGGTTGTGGAGTTGGACCATAACCTTCTTTTTGTAAAAGGGAAGCAATTACCTCGCTATCGGCAAAATTCATAGCACAGCCATAACTTTCGATATAAAAGTGCTTTTGAAACGGCCGGTGATGAGTTGCTGCCACTGAAAAAACTTCACCCTGTCTGGATTCATCATGTACCAGTTCCATGGCGGATTCTCTCATGAGATGAATTTTTGCAAATTTAATCAATTTTTACAGCAGTGTCAAATTGTCAGCATGATTCCTGTTAAAGTGTATTTAATTATCAATCAGTTACAAAGCGCAAAGTTGGTCAAATATTTGGTTATGAGTCAAAAATGAATTAATTTGGGTTTATACCCAATAAAAATCAATGAAAAAATTAGCCAAGACGCTCATTGTTAGCTTTTTACCTTTATGCAGTCTGCAAGCCCAGGATATAGTAGTCAGTAAGTTACGCTCTGAAACTTCCCGGCAAATCAAAAAAGAAGCTGATACTTCCCGATGGAATTGGAAGAGTGGTGGTGTTTTCAATGTCAATATGGCCCAGGGTTCTTTAAGTAATTGGGCAGCAGGTGGTGACAATTTTTCTATGACGCTGGCAGGATATTTCAATTATTTCAGCTACTTCAAGAAGGACAGACAATTCTGGGATAACAATGTGGACATCAACCTGGGTTATGTACAAACTACCAGTGCCGGAAGCAGGAAAAATGATGATCGTTTCGATTTCCTGAGTAAATATGGTTACAAGATGGACACACTTGGAAAGTGGTTTCTTTCAGCACTGTTCAACTTCCGTTCCCAATTTTTTGATGGTTATACCTATTCCAACAATATTGGAACTTTCTCTTCCACTATCTTGTCACCGGCATATATTATTATCTCTGCGGGTCTGGATTACAAACCCAATGATAAATTCTCTGTTTTCCTCTCTCCATTAACATCCCGAACTACTTTGGTGATGAA
>JBJTJJ010000430.1:0-1538 GCA_046095445.1 Sediminibacterium sp. | reverse complement strand
CATCCTCTCCCTGATAGTAGTTGCTATTACTTATTGGCTGCTTGATATATCACCACTTACTCCACATTACTATAACTACCTCTACACCGAGGCCGGAAAACACAACAACCTCTGGTGGCAAGTGATGGGATTATACACTGTTCTATTGCTCATTGCCTCCTGGACAGGATATCATTTGGCTATCAAAAATGCAGTTCAACAGGGTGCTGACAGCTTTACAATATCCCTGCGTCAACTGCTAAATTCAATGCTCTATCCGCTGATATCCGGTGGAGCCCTGTGCCTGGTCTTATTGTATAATCAACAGGAGGCATGGCTGGCGCCCCTGTCTTTGATCTTTTACGGACTCGCCATGGTGCAGGCAGGTCATCACTCTTTTCCTTCTTTGATCATCTTTGGCATTGCACTTATCTGCACCGGAATTGTATCAGCATTCTTCCTATCCTATGGTTTGATAGGATGGGCTTTCGGATTCGGTTTACTGCACATCATTTTCGGATTATACATTTATAATCGCTACCAAAGTTGACTTCCCTTATTTCACAACTTAACAAGGCCTTCGAAAGCAGGGTGCGCCTCGGTATCATGAGCTTACTCATGATACACAACCAACTTGACTTCTCTGCCCTGAAAAGCCAATTGGCCATTACAGATGGCAATATGGCTAGTCACATGACCGCTCTTGAAAAATTGAAATACATTCAGGTACAGAAAAAATTTATTGGCAAAAAACCCAATACAACCTATTCGGCCACTCCCTCCGGAAAAAAAGCTTTTCAGTCCCACCTCGCCGCTCTGGAAGCAATCATCCATCAACGCAACAACTCATCCACCTCTCAAAAATAAAGTATGCAACAAGAAATCATACAACACCTTCATCAACCAGCACGACTGGAAGAAATGTACCGCCAATCACCTACTGCATTCACAACCTCTTTTAATGTACTGTATCCCGATATAGCCGGTAACCCGATAGCTGATACCTGGCACCATCGGCTGAAATACCAGTCCACCAATAGTTTTGATTGGGGAACCCGTCATGAAATTCTTTTGCTTCTTCTTTTGTCTGTTATCAGTGGCTGTTGCTGGTATCTCCCCCTATGGTTCAAACTACCTGAAGATTCTTACTTTGAACATTACCTTGCCTTTATCTTGTTTTTGCCAATAGCACTTTATTACTTTTATAAAAAACAATTGGATTATTCCCAGTTGCTGTTACCGTTGGGTCTCTTTCTAATCTTATTTTGCTTTGTTTTCTTCTTACCGCTTCCTGTAGGTTCAGCTACCGGTCAATTGCGCAATTTGCATATCCCTTTTTTACTATGGTCAATTGCCGGATATGTATTTGTCCGTAACCAACTCAAAGACGCCGAATCAACTATTCAATATCTTCAACACAATGGGAACTGGTTGATTTTCTCTGGGTTACTAGGAATAGCCGGCGTCTTGTTTACAGCTCTTTCAGTTTTATTATTCGATATGATCGGAATCCAACTGATGAGCATCTATGAACAATATTTTTTCCGTTGGGTCATAGG
>JBJTJJ010000429.1:0-10779 GCA_046095445.1 Sediminibacterium sp. | reverse complement strand
GGTATTGCACGAGCGTGAAAGCTTGCTTTCAAGAGTGAGTGCACAAAAAACCCTAGAAGGCGCAGCCTTCAGGGTTGTGAAGTTTCAGCCCCCCACCTAACGGATCGCCGAAGGCAATCCTTTAGGTATTGCACGAGCGTGAAAGCTTGCTTTCAAGAGTGAGTGCACAAAAAACCCTAAAAGGCGCAGCCTTCAGGGTTGTGAAGTTTCAGCCCCCCACCTAAAGGATCGCCGCCATGATACGTGGAGGTTCGTCACACTTCACTTTTTTTTATTTTTGTATTTCACCGGTTTCGGGATGTAGCGCAGCCCGGTAGCGCACTACGTTCGGGACGTAGGGGTCGCTGGTTCGAATCCAGTCATCCCGACATAATAACCCCGTACTTTAGTTCGGGGTTCTAGCTGCAACAGGGTATGTTATCTCTCAAATAGTGTTTGTTGTACCCTGAATTATTTCATCCCTATCACACCCACACTATCAATCAACAAACTTGTTTCAGGCACATCACTCATAGTCAACCGCCTGATTTCTTTTGCTGCGCTATGCTGATTATCCGGCCTGGGGCCAGCACCCTTCTCCTGCAAAAAGGAATAAATCCTTCCTCCTACAAATCTTCCCTCCCGATCCATTTCCACCGCGACCAGAGGTGCATACCCATTGATACCTTTTACATTGATGGTTCCGTATGTAGCAAAATTCCCTAAACTGTAAGCAATGAACCTGCCCTTATACACATCAACAGCCCTCACCACATGAGGCCCATGACCAAATACAATATCCGCACCCGCATCAATCACTAACCGCGCAAAATGATACGGATCACCCCTATTCTCACCTAAAAAAATCTCCTGCTTTCGGGTAACATGATTGTACTTCGTTCCCTCTGCTCCAATATGCATCGATACAATCAAAATATCACAACTATCGTTTAGCCGGCTGATCAGTTCAACAGCCCGCTCAGCATCATTCACCGACATGGTTCCCTGATTCGGAGCAAATGCACAAAACCCATATCGAACTCCCTTCCTTTCAAACAAACTATAAGGATATTCTACATGTCCCGCAAAAATTAAACCTTCCTTCTTCAACACCCCCACCGTATGCTCCCTACCTTTTTGTCCGAAATCCCCCGTATGATTATTGGCAATACTTACAACATCTATCCCTGCAGCACTCAGGTGATGAACATAGTGATCCGGACTTTTAAAAACATAACAGTGTTTCTCATCCCTGCAATGCTTGGGTACTCCCTTGCCCGTCATAAGCACCCCTTCTAAATTACCAAAAGCAATATCGGCAGACTGCAGTAGGGGAGTAGCTTCCATCAGCAAATCAGTACCATCTTTGGGAGGTAATAATTGCACCGATGGATAATTCGAACCTAACATGATATCTCCTACCCCCATTACAAGAATCTTTTGGCTGTCCATGTTGGACTTGCTTTGCAGCGAAACAGGGGGCGGCTGGCTCACCCCTGAAAAAGTTGTCATAGCAAACCAGATTCCCATCAGGAACAAAGGGATGCTACCTAAGTAAATAAATTTTCTCGACATAAAGTGATAGATCGAAGCAAGCTAGTAGGAGAAGTTATATTTTATACATCACCCAATTGTATGACAAATGTAATAAATGTAGGAATGTAGTAATTTTAGATGCAATACTTATGGATAAATATTCTCAACTGCTTCAGTCCTTAAAACTAGTTGCAACTCCGGAGCGTGCCCGGGCATCAATCTGGTATTTTAAAGCGCGGAAAGGGGAATATGGCGAGGGGGATCAATTTCTGGGGGTTACTGTACCTCATCAACGTGCCATCGCCCGTCGTTTTGCCGCCTTGTTTAGTCCGGAGGAATTATCACCTGTTTTACAATCCAAATTTCACGAGGTCCGTGCGACAGGTCTTTTCATCCTTATCAGAAATTTTGATAAAGCAGACAATGAACAGGCCCAAGGGAAATGGGTACAGTGTTATCTGAATCACCTGGTATATGTGAACAACTGGGACCTGGTGGATAGTAGTGCTCCGGGGATATTGGGTAAATGGCTAATTGATCGGGATAGAAAAATCCTTTATCAAATGGCTCGCTCCCGGAACCTATGGAAAAACAGAATCGCGATCCTTTCTACCATTGCTTTCATTCGTGCAAATGATTTCGATGATTTGCTTCGCCTGGCACTACAATTTTTAGAGCACCCTCATGATCTCATGCACAAAGCTACGGGCTGGATGTTACGGGAAGCGTGGAAACGGAATCCCACTCTGATTGAACATTTTATTGGGGAGTATATCCATCAAATGCCCAGAACCATGTTACGATATGCCATCGAAAAAATGTCGCCGGCTGAGCGAAAGAAATATCTCCTTAAAAATTAAGAGATCTTGTCCCTTAGTAGTAATCTATTCTCACTCACTATTTTAACCACTTTCTTGCTATCAATAAGCATGAACAAAAAGTAAAAATTACCATTAGAGAAATATCCATACATACTGTTAAAATAGATCACTAATGTTTGCGATTTAGCGATTAAACCGGCTTTTCCTCTCTAATGAATCATTTTTCCTTAAATTTGAATATCCAAATCCTGTGAAAACATTACAATATCCTAGTTTCCAACGCGTTATTAGATTTCTGTATCCTACCCCAGAGTCTAACCACCCACCTATGGCGTATAAACGTCTGATTACCATATTTTTTGTTGGCTTCTTACATGTTGCTTTTGGGCAACCCAACTGCATAATAAAAACCCGCTATCTGAACGATGGTCTTTCAGTTAAGTTCGTCCCCCCTGTTACCATTGATAGCACTTCCGAAGAAACCTGCGGACTCGGTATTGAGATGGCTAGCGTATCGAATTACATTACCTTACATTTTACCTCTTCCTCCGCTCCCAAGAAATTGCAGGGTGATCTCATTATTATTTTTACGGACAAATCAGATATGAGATTACCACAGGCCTTAATTAACTTAAGTCGTGTGAACGGGAAGCAGGTTACCTTATACACCTACTACATCTTAGATAAGTTCACCAAACAGCTCATCAATAAACCGATTGAATCTGTAACTTACCAGTTGCAGAGCGGTGAGCAAAAGACCATTCCCGTTAAATCAGACTTATCCTACCTACTTAAAAATGGATTGTTGTGTCTGAATCCACTTTTGTAGCTTCTCATTCTTAGTTTCTCCTTTTTTTATTGTAATTTGTATTTTAACCTCTTTGTATGAAGTCAGTATTCTTACATGCCTGTTGGCTTATAATTATTCCCTTATCAGCAGTCGGACAGTCCCCCGATCAATGGCTCCCTGTTTTTGAAAAAATTAATCAGGAAGTTCAGCAAAATTCTCAGGCCTATATGCGACTGAAAGAAGCAACTTCAACAATTGGTC
This sequence comes from Sediminibacterium sp., assembly GCA_046095445.1. Taxonomy (GTDB): domain Bacteria; phylum Bacteroidota; class Bacteroidia; order Chitinophagales; family Chitinophagaceae; genus Sediminibacterium. The sequence continues at coordinate 7,392 of JBJTJJ010000429.1, read as the reverse complement.
ACCGTCTTACAGGCTCTGTGAATGGGAAAAAAGCAGAAGAGTATGTTGCGAATGTTTTACAATCATGGGGTTGTAAGGATGTTCGTTTTCAACCCTTCGCTGTAGAAAGTTGGAGCAGAGGAACACTAACTCTTTCGATAGGTACTGAAGGAAAAATGCTGCCCATGAAAGCTGTGACCCTCGCCCATTCACCCGTCAAGGCCCAGATAAATCTTCCTCTGGCCGACATGGGCAATGGCTTAGAAGAAGATTATCTGGCGAATCCGGACAAAGTGAAAGGGAAAATTGCTTTGGTATTTCTGGGAGTTTTGCCCAATTCAAAACCCGGTACCGGCACCCTGCATCGCTCAGAAAAGACAGCCCTTGCAACCAAGTACGGAGCAAAAGGCATCATTATCATCAATACACCTCCCGGTGGAATTCTGCTAACAGGAACCGCATCGGTTACCGGAAAATTAATTTCCATCCCTGCCATTTGTATAGGTAGGGAAGATGGTATGGCACTAAAGGAAAAACTGGCTCAGTCACCTTTGAATGCCAACATTACAATGACCAATCAGTCTGCTATTATCAAAGCGAGGAATGTTATAGCCACTTTTAAAGGAACCAGTCTTCCCCAGGAAAAAATTGTGATTGGCGGACATTTGGACAGCTGGGACCTGGCAACAGGCGCTATCGATAATGGTATAGGTTCCTTCTCTGTTCTCGATATGGCCAGGACATTTCAGCAGCTAGGTTTGAGAACCGCTCGAACCATTGAATTTGTTTTGTTTATGGGTGAAGAACAGGGCTTACTTGGTTCAAGACATTATGTAACAGCAGGTAGTAAAAACAAGCAATTGGATCAAGTTAGATATATGTTGAATTATGATATGACCAATGATCCGAAAGGGTTTTCTTCTTCTACCGACACTACCAAAGAGTTGTTCCAGCAGATTGGTGCAACAGTTCAGAAAGTTGATCCGGCATTTGCCAATCTATTTAGATCCGGAGCAGGATTGCACAGTGATCACCAACCCTTCTTATTGAAGGGCATACCTACCGGTGGAGGTGCCGGTGGCTCACTACCGAATAATGCCGGCCCCTGTTATCATGCCGATTGTGACGATTTTAAATTGGTTGATGAGCAGGGGATGAAGAATACTGTACGCTATAATTCAATGCTGATTTATGCACTAGCAACTGTAAATAAAATTCCGGCCAGAAATTTGACTGATGAAGAAACCCGTCTGTTCCTGATAAAAAATAAACTAGAAGAGCCACTTAGAATTGCAGGTGAATGGAGGTGGAAAGATTAATACTAATAAAGCAATTAAACTGCAGTAAGAAGATTCGACTTCTTTCCTAAAAGGAATTAAAATGGTCTCGTTATCTCCAAAGAAACCAGTCCGTTGTCATAATCAGAATAAGTCGGACAGTCCTTGCACCACTCGGGTTTCACCCATTTCATGAATTCCGCCATGAAAAAAAAGTTACCGATAACGAATTCAACAGTTTCCCCTATCTGGTAATCACTTTTATAAGAAACCCTTCGGGTAATTTCTTTGGCATATTGCCCCCCAATGATCTGCATGAATTCGGTGATGGTATTTCCACCTTCATTTTCTATTGTAAGGGTATTTTTTTCCTGCCCACTCTTCGCTTTTCGATAGCGATAACTGGAGGCCAGTCTAATACCCAATTTTTTCCAGCTATCAGGCAACTGATGGTGTGCAATAGATTGAAAACTGATGCGGTCAATTTTTTTAGCGTAATCAGTATGTGCGTAAAATCTGTTGTTATCCATATTATACCGGATACAACGGGTTTTGGCTGAATCGGGAGAATTGATTCTTGCTACGCAGATTCCCCTGGATTCCAATTCAGTACTTTTGGTGAACCCCAAATCAATATTCAGCGGCATTTCAGTAAGGGGAGATTGAGCAACTAGATGAAGCGGTAAGGATGCAGCCGACAGCAGAATACCCACAAGTATCACCAGATTTCTGCCGACCATTTTCATATAAATATTGAATTTTCCTCCCATATTCGCGGACTAAGGAGCGCTTACTATGGGTAAATTTACTAATTCCTGACAATACGACGAAGAACGCGGTATTTTCCGTCTATTTCCTGCGGAGAATAGGTGAGTCCTAAAATCCGGGCAATCATTGGATAAATGTGCACATTCGAAAAGCCATCAACTACTATCTCCTCCTTAAAAGCAGGTCCCCAGGCCATAAAACTGGCATACATATCCGGGTGTCTGTTATCAAAGCCGTGTTTTCCTGGTGACATCGGGTTACCCGACGGATTGAAAATTGCCGGTGGTTCTGCTACCAACAGAATATCCCCAATACGGTTAAACTTGTCATCTGCGGCACCATATTTCCAATGGGCAGGTATGTCTTTTTTCAGATAAACCTGAAAGAGTCCTTTCTCTTTCTTTAATAACTCGTATTGTGGTAAGATATCAGCTTCATTTTTAGCATACAAGTGTACCGTGGCATTTCCATAAGGAACAATAAATTGAGAGGTATCAATGCACTTAGGCAAAGGCATAACTTTACCCTGATCGATTTTTGTCATTCCATGATCGGATACAAACACAAAACTTACCGGCAATCCGGAAGCCCTGGCCACACTATCCAATTGTCCAATCGCTGCATCCACCCATCGAACTGCCTTACCTGTTTCCTCAGATTCGGGACCGAAATTGTGACCTGCGTTATCTACATCAGGAAAATAAAAGGTGATGAAGTGTGGTCTTCTTTCTTCCGGGAGTCGCAACCAATCACTCACCGCTTGAATTCTTCTTTCGATAGGAATTTTATCGTTGTAATTGTAGAAATAAGTCGGTCGTTTGCCCTGTATCGCACTTTCCGAAGCAACCCAGTAAAAACTGGCAGCCAACATGCCCTGCTCTTCTGCCAATACCCATAAAGGTTTTCCACCGTACCAACTTGAGTCTGCTACCTGCTTTTTATTAGACATCGAATAAATCGTTTCCTTTTTCCTGTCTAAAAAGTTATTGTCCACCAAACCATGATGAGCCGGATGAAGACCTGTGACAATGCTATAATGATTTGGGAAGGTAACAGTGGGGAAACCTGCTTCGAGATAACTTGCCCTTACACCCCGCTTACTCAGTGCTAACAGATTTTTTGCGCCAAATTTTTCAGCCATATCTGCTCTGAATCCATCTGCTGATATTAAAATGATATATGGCTTTCCTATCTGATTGATTTGGTTTACGCGCTGAAGATTAATCTGCTGAGTTGTGTCCTGCGCATACAATTGCGTAGACATAATAGCAAATGATGAAAAAAGGAGTAAGCAACTTGCAATAATTCTAGGTTTCATTTTTCTGTTTTATGGGGAAAATAGACTCCAGGTATAAGGAGACTGCGATAGTTATTATACTTACAATCATACCGGCAGCGACGTCTACCGGAAAGTGCTGTGCCAGATAGATGCGGGAATATCCTACTCCAAGTGCTAACAGGAAACCAAGCGGTAAGGTGCTCCGGTGAGAAATCAAATGACATCCCAACAAAAAAATACTAAAGGCAGCAGCTGTATGACCCGATGGAAAACTTTGACTGGTATGTAATTCAACACCCGGAACAGTATGAATGGCAGGTAATTCTTTTGGGTCTGCTGCCGGTCTGAGTTCATCTGGAAACAAAAGGTGCTTACCCCCCTGTGCTAACAGGGTGGATACCGTAACGCAACAAAGTACCAGCAGTAATTTTTTTCTTTGGAAGTAGGCAGTCAATAATACAACCAATACCCACATCCACCCATCACCCAGATAGGTCCATCCCTGGAAAATCTTGTCCAGCCATGTTCCACCATTACCATTGAGTAAAAGAAAAAATGGGTATTTACCCATTGTATAGGAACCAATGAAAAGTAATCCTGCTGTAAGCAGGGTTACCAAAAGGGCATTGCGGAGTTGTCTGCTGACCGTCATGATGTTTAACGCGCTGAAGTTAAGACAAAACCGGCTGATCAGCCCTTTCACATCAGTTAAATATTCATGACTGAATACCTGCCAGTTCCAGACTTTTTTTCTTCACTTGCACCAGATCAAGATTATCAATAATCGGGTCGGGAGTGAGTAGGAGACTGTTCCCATTTTCTTTCCACCAATTCGAAGAACGAAGGTGCGACTGATGTATCACACCAATCAGGTATTTCCTGTCACTATTGGCATGCCATTCTTCCATCCATTCGAATTTCTCCTGTGGTACCCACTTCCAGTCATTACAACTGAGGTAAATCCTCAGATAATAATCATTGGTTAATTCATGGGGTGTATGAAAGTATCTTTTTTTGTATTCATACTTGTATTGATACCGCAAAGCGGCAATATCACTTACAACCGCCGATGCAGTTGGAAAACTGCCTGCACCCTTCCCGTAAAAAAATTGTTTGTCTGCAAAGCCACTCTCAATCACTACGCCATTGTATTCATTCCGCACAAATGACAGCGGATCAACAGCCGGAATGAATTGGGGCAATACAAATGCAGCTACTTTTCCATTGGAAAGCTTCTTTGCCTGTGCCACCAGCTTGATTTCATAATTCTTTTCTTTTGCCACCAACGCATCAGATAATTGTATGTGCTGTATGCCCGTAAATAAAATATTTTCCGGCCGCTCAACTATACCATAAGCATGGTTCAGTAAAATGATCCATTTGTTCAGCGCATCCCAGCCCTCTGTATCCAGAGCAGGATTGCTTTCGGCGAAGCCGAGTTGTTGTGCCAGCAATAATGCCTCCGGAAAATCCAGCTTATCTTCAAACATCTTGGTTAAAATGAAATTGGTAGAACCATTCACAATTGCCCGTATGGAATGCAGAAGGTCATTGTCATAATATTCCTCCAGATTCCTGATAACAGGAATTGATGCACAGGCAGCAGATTCATATAAAAATGAGGCACCTGTTTTTTCCTGAATTTCCAAAAGCTCTGTCAGGTGTTCAGCAATCATTTTTTTGCTGGCACTGATGGCAGATTTATGGCTTAATAAGGCAGTTGAAACAATTTCATAGGCAGCGTTTGCATCATCAATCACCTCTACCACCACATTGATTTCCGGATCATTGAGTATGTCTTCTTTTCGGGTAGTGAATAGCTCCGCCGGTGCATTCCTTTTCTTTTCAGCATTTTTAATGCAAACTTTTTTGATGCTTGCTTTCAGTGAAGGTGTTTGTTGTAAAACGCGGTAGAGTCCTTCTCCCACCACGCCGAATCCAAATAATCCAATGACAAGTTTTGTTTGTGTGTTCATATCAATAGTATACATTTTAATGAAGGTTAAATGAAAGCAGGTTCATGTTGTATTCCTGCTGTTGCATTATTTGTCACCCGATTCAGGGTCTCATTCAGATCATCGAAGAGGTCAGCTGCATCCTCTAGTCCGATAGATAACCTGATCAAACCATCTTCAATGCCGGCTGCTCTTCGTTTTGCTACCGGAATGGTTTTATGGGTCATACTGGCGGGGTGGGAGATCAAACTTTTTATACCTCCCAGACTTTCTGCCAACTTAAACAATCGAGTTCCTGTAATAATATCTCTTGCCGCCTCTTCAGTGTTTTCATGCAATTCAAAAGAAATCATACCACCGAATCCGGTTGCTTGTTGCGCAGCAATTAAGTGATTAGGATGGGTTGTTAATCCAGGGTAATTAACCTTGCGAATGGCAGGATGGTCCTGGAGGCGGGTGGCAATTTCCAACGCACTTTTGCTGTGTTGCCGTATTCTTAGGTGTAATGTTTCCAGTCCCCTTATCACCAGCCAACTATCAAAAGGACTTAGAATAGCGCCACAGGCATTTTGAAAGTATTGTAATCTTTTCCCTATTTCCGCATCAGCCGCCACCACCAAACCTGCAATCAGGTCGCTGTGGCCGGCCAGGTACTTGGTGGCACTATGAACAACTATATCAGCACCCAGCGAAAGGGGTTGTTGTAGAACCGGTGTGGCAAAAGTGTTATCTACACAGAGCAGACAATGATGTTGATGTGCCAATCTGGCAACGGCCGCAATTTCAGAAATCTTTAATGATGGATTACTCGGGGTCTCCAGCCAGAGCAAGCGGGTGGCAGGACTTATAGCTGCTGCTACTGCATCGAGGTCGGCAGTATCCACGAGTTTTACCCGGATACCATATTGCTCATAAACACCGGTAAATAACCGAAAAGCACCTCCATAGATATCATCGATCGCAACAATCTCATCACCGGTACGCAGTAATTTTAATACGGCATCGATTGCAGCGAGTCCGCTGGAAAAAGCAAGTCCGGTAATGCCATTTTCCATTTTCGCCAGTAAGTCTTCCAAAATTTTTCGGGTAGGATTCCCGGTGCGGGCATAATCAAAACCTTTGTTGATTCCGGGTGCTTCCTGTACAAATGTGGAGGTAGCATAAATTGGTACGGAGATGGCTCCGGTTTGTTCGTCCACAGGAATGCTGTGGATCAGGCGTGTGGCTGATAGCATGTTAAACAGTTTTGTTTGCCTATTTCTTTGAGGTAACAGACAATTGTGTGACAGAATGAATTTTCATTCTTCGAACATGTTATCAAGAAAGTAAGTGGGTAAACCGGCAGAAGATTACTGCAAAAAAGTGGTGTAACACTGGCTTATCTTTCCACAAGGATTTTGTGGTCGGAATTGGCACCTTCATACAACCGGTACACCGGGTTATATGGGTTGCCAAGGCATCATCGGGCCTGAATCCCTCCGCCTTTCTTGATAAGTTGTTGCAAAGAACTAAGACAAATATAGGGGGTTCACTTGATTCCAACAAAAAATGGTTCATTCACCCCGGGTTCAACCTTTCCTCTTTCCTATTGTTATCTTTGGCGATTGTATGTCTAGCTCAAATAACCCTCAGCCCGCATCTCTTCCCGAAGGCAATGATTTTATTGTTGTTACGGGTGCCAGGGAACACAACCTTCAGAACATTGATATTGCCATCCCTAAAAATCAACTGGTAGTTTTTACCGGGGTTAGTGGAAGTGGAAAATCATCACTGGCATTCGATACTATTTTCAACGAAGGGCAACGCAGGTACATGGAAAGTTTTAGTGCTTATGCTCGTCAGTTCATGGGTGATATGGAAAGGCCGGAAGTAGATAGGATTACCGGATTATCTCCTGTTATCTCCATAGAACAAAAAACGACCAATAAGAATCCCCGATCAACTGTAGGTACCGTAACGGAAATCTACGATTTCATGCGTCTCATATATTCGCGCATTGGTGAAGCATATAGCTATGAAACAGGCAAAAAAATGGTTCGCTTCAGTGAAGAGGAAATCATTGCCAATATTTTTGAACGATTCTCCGGTGCTGCAGTTACCCTCTTGGCACCCATCGTTAGAGGTAGACAAGGAC
>JBJTJJ010000428.1:0-1946 GCA_046095445.1 Sediminibacterium sp. | reverse complement strand
CTTTGGCAACAAATTCCAGCCAGCTCATTGCCTGCTGGGGAGACAGCTGATTGGGATCAAGCGTAACCAGCGCATCTTTTTTTCTACAATGAAAACTGATGGGCAAATTTTGTGCGCGCAAACAGCAGTACCGGGTAAATGCCGGAAACAATTCTTTTTTTAGTTTTGAGTGTGCTTGCCGCACTATGAAGCGGTCACCATATACATCCACACTACCTTGAAGGTCAGCGACCGAAAGGTTCAGGTTAATCGCAATTGATTGCACGGGTTGTCCATTTCGAATACTATCTATTTCTTCATACAAGGTTTTTGCTTCAGCAGCAATACCATCGAAGAAGATTCTTCCGCGGTTGCTGAGCGGGAGCCGACCCAGTAGAAGCATCTCCTTGTACAGCGCATCATACGTTGAGGGTGGGTAATCGAGCAATTCATTGAGTAAATTTTTTTTGCCTTGCTTTCCCAATTCAAAAATTTCGGCATCCTCCAGTAATATCTCTTCTTCGTACAGATAGAGTTGCCATTTTTTCTGGAGGTACCAGGTGAACGGACTCTTAATGAATGTACACAAGTCATCAAGTTCAAGGGTACTTCGATCGGGGGTTGCAGCAGGTAATGGTGTTTTTTTTTGGGGCACCCATGTTTGAAGCGGTTGCAGGTATGTAATCAGTTGATCGGGACTGCCATTGCCGTATCTTCCACTGAATCCATGCAGTGGATGTTGTACTATGAAATCTTTTCTTTTTCGATAATCTGCCCCCGGAATTCCTTCGATGATATAATTGATGAGTTCATCTACCAATGCCGAGGGTGGTATCGCCTGATTTTGTTTCACATCTTGTCCCTGATAACTGATGATCAGATGTTCCCGGGCAGAAAGCAGGGTTTCCAATAGCAGGTGTTTATCATTGTTGCGAATGTTACGGTCACCTCTTGCCGGCTGCTGTTTCTGCAGATCGAAATCAGGTCTTCTGTCTTTTCGGGGGAATTCATCGTAGTTCATGCCAAGCATGGCAACAACTTTGTGTGGAATGCTTCGCATCGGGATGAGGGAACAAAAGAGAACTCCTCCTCTGCCGAAATTTTGTAAACGGGTCACTGATTCAAGGGATGCACTGAAGTGATGATTGAAAACTTCATAAGATACCGCCTCAGATACATCTTCAGCAAATAGTGCATACTGGTCAAGATGTGCAATGAGTTCCTGGTAGTCATCTGCGTCTTCTTCTTCATTGATAGCAAAGAGGTCATTGATAATTGCGCGTACATAGTTGATCCACTCGCCTACAGGTCTGTTTCTTTTTCTTTCCTGTAGATGCGCGATGAGGTCTTTTACCAATGCCTGCAGTCGTACCAATTCAAATATGTTATCTCCTTCAATGGAATCGAGTGGAATCAACGTGTCTCCCTCGGGAGTGTCAAAGAGCGGTGAGCCACTAATACACCAGCCATAGACAATGCGCTGTAATCCATATTCCCAACTTACCAATCGGGTATCATTCTGCGGCTGACCGGAGATATCACGACGGATGTTAGCTGCCTCGAGTGTCTCGCGGATGAGTGTTGTATTGCTGATGCCAAAACGATGTTTAATAAATTTCGATTCTGCCAGATCGATGATCTCCTCTGCTCTCATAGACTCTTCTTCCAACTGCAACAAGCGCTGTAATAGCCCGAACAGATTTTGACCCTGTGAAACTTTTTCATCGGAGATGGTACAGGGAAACTTATAGAGCGCATTGTCGAATACTGCCTGTATATAAGGAACATAAACATCAATGTTGGAGCAGAGTACCAAAATATCACGTGGTGCAATTTCACCGGGCCGGGCTTCTACTAATTGAACCAGTTCATTGTATAAAACCTCTACCTCTCTGGCAGGGGTAAAGCAACTGTTAACGATTAATGATTTATCTCGTAAGTCAGAGTCGTTGATTACCTGCCTATCA
>JBJTJJ010000427.1:0-1321 GCA_046095445.1 Sediminibacterium sp. | reverse complement strand
TATTCGATTTTGGTATCTGTGAAAATGCTTCGGGGGAATATGAGCCGCAACTCATCGAAATGCAGGGATTCCCAAGTCTGTTTGGCTATCAACTTTGGCATCAGGAAGTTACCCGCCGTAATTTTTCCATTCCTGATGATTGCAGCAGCTATCTGAATGGGTATAATTCCAAAAGTTATCAGGAATTCCTGCGTGAAATGATACTCAGTAAGTATGACCCTGCATCTGTTATCCTGTTGGAATTATTCCCCCACCAACAAAAAACCCGCATTGATTTTTATTGCACTGCACAGTATACAGGTATATCCATTGTGTGCCTCACCGAACTGGAGCGCGAAGGGAAACAACTTTACTACCACAAAGATGGCAAGCGCATTAGGGTGGAAAGGATTTACAACAGAATCATCTTCGATGAACTGCAACAGCAGCCGGAGGAAATCAGAGCCAAAGGTCAACTGTTGATGGAAGAATTAGACGTGGAATGGGTACCGCATCCCAATTGGTTTTACCGCATCAGCAAACACACCCTACCCTACCTGCATCATCCTTATGTTCCTGTTACTCACTTTCTCTCTGATGTAAAAGAAATACCGCAAGATCTGAACAACTATGTGCTTAAACCCCTGTTTTCATTTGCAGGTCAGGGGGTGATCATTGATCTGCATATGGAGGACTTGACAAAAATAAATGACCCGGAAAATTGGATCCTTCAGCGCAAAGTAAAATATGCTGATGTGATCGCTACTCCCGATGGACAAGCAAAAGCGGAGATACGGCTTTTTTATTTTTGTAAGGAAGGCGCTGCTCGTCCCGTTGCAGTGAACAACCTGGCTCGTTTGAGCAAGGGCAAGATGATAGGTGTTCGTTACAACAAAGACAAATCCTGGGTGGGGGGAAGTTTGGCTTATTTCTTACCCTGACCTTTGATCTTCCTCAAGAACAACCATTCCGTACTCAGTAACCAACTTTGCTGCGCCATTCGTTTCATATCTCCTGCTAACTGGAATCGATAGCCCAGGTTCAGCTTGAACTGACTTTTAAAAATCAACTGCAACGCCGGAGCCATGTCCAGAAATCCTCTTTTCGAACTGATGCCCTCTTGTCCGAGCAACTCACAATAGAGATTGAGGTTCGTCTGGTCATAACTTATATAGGTTCGGGGCAATATCAGGTAGCCGGCAGATATTGAATAAGTGAATGCTTCTCTTGGAATCGGGGGCACACTGATTTGGGGTATCGTGTCGGGTTGTAAAAAGGTTTGTGTGAATCCTGCAGTGCCAGAGATCGCCAACTTGTGTAACAATTGTGTCAGGATAATGCC
>JBJTJJ010000426.1:0-2349 GCA_046095445.1 Sediminibacterium sp. | reverse complement strand
GGAAAGGACTCGGTGCCAGGTATTTTTACTGGGCTGCCTGGCTGGCTACCCGTTTGTACCGCATCATCATCACCGATGCCGAAGCCATGCGTCAGGTGTACCTGAAAACCTTTCAAAAAGATTCAAGGGTCATTGCCTATGGCGCTAATATCCGCTATGCGAAAAATCCTGAGTTGGTGCGGAGTATCGGATTAGAACCCGGAAGTTATTATCTGATTGTAGGTCGATTGATTCCAGACAACAATGCCGATCTTTTATTGCAAGGATACCTCGAGGCGGGGTCGGGAAAAAAGTTGGTGATTGTGGGAGATGTACCCTACAAAGATGCCTATGCCCAACAGCTAAAATCAATGGCGAATGCCCATATAATTTTCACGGGCTATATCACCGATAGTGAACTATTGGCTGAATTGTACCACCATTGTTTTGCCTATCTCCACGGCCATGCATTTGGCGGCACCAATCCTACCCTGCTGAAAGCCCTGGCTTACGGCTGTGCTGTGTTGGCGATAGATACCCCCTTTAGCAGGGAGATGCTCACAGAAGGTAAGTATGGACTGTTTTTCACGGCCAATGCCGGGGAAATAGCAACGCTGCTGCAACACTGCGAAGCCAACACGGAGGAACTGAAGGCCCTGCGGGAAAGGTCCCGGGAAGGTTTAGGGACTAAATACAATTGGGATGAGGTAACCAATGCTTATCTTGCGGTACTAAACGAGTTGAACCAGGGCAGGTAGCCGGGCGTTTTTTATGGCCAAACCGTACAATCGCTATACCGTCATCAGCTACATCATTGATGCGCCGGTCGTAGGCCTGTCCTACCTGCTGGCGACCCGACTGAGTTCGGGACAAAGCATCGTGGTGGCAGACAAGCAGGCCTACCTTTTTGTACTGCTCTCTTTATTGCTTTGGTACATTGCCGCCTCCTTTACCCGTTTGTACGCTGACCGCAGGTCGAACAAATTTTCCGAGGAGATTATTTTCATCCTCTATACGATTATACTATTTACCATCCTCGTTAGTTCGGCCTCTTTCTTTTTGGGAACGACCATTCGGTTCAGTCCGGGTTTCTTTCCCTATTACCTCCTCACGCTTTTCGGACTCCTGACCCTCACCAAATACATCGTTCGCAAGAATGTTCACTCTGCCATCTTCCAGGGGAAATTGCTCGACAATGTGATCATTGTAGGTGCCACGGCTGCCGCCATGGATTTCTACGAGACGATCAACAAGTATTATTACTATGGTTATAAATGCATTGGCTTTGTGGACAATGAACAGAAACAACTCAATGGTTGTCCCTACATGGGGCCCGTTGATAACCTAAGTATTTTACTCAAAGAGAACCGGGTTGATGAAGTGGTGATTGCATTGGAGGATACTGAGGCCGATGCCATCCAGTTCTGTGTGGAAGTTTGTGACTTCTATTCTACCAAGGCACGCATCATTCCCAACCTGCACCAGTATGCCACTGCGAATATTCAGGTGAACAACATCGGATTGATGCCCATCATCAACGTGCGTTCACTGCCTTTGGATAAAAAAGAAAATCAACTGCTGAAAAGTGTTTTTGATATTGCCTTCAGTCTTAGTTTTTTCCTGTTCATGGGTTGGTGGCTTCTTCCGCTGATTGCGCTGGCCATCAAAATTACTTCGAGAGGCCCGATCATTTTCAGGCAGGAAAGATGGGGACTCAACAACGAAAAAATAACCTGCTATAAATTTCGCACCATGGTAGCGGAAAGTTCTGATATGGATGAAGATGGCAATTTCCGGCAGGCAATAAAAAGAGACCCCCGGATTACCCGCCTGGGCGCTTTGCTGCGAAAAGTAAACATGGATGAACTTCCTCAATTCTGGAATGTATTGTTAGGCAACATGAGTGTTGTTGGTCCACGTCCCCACCCCACTCCGCTGAACCTGGAGTCGATGCATACGGTAGAGAATTACATGCTGCGCCACTTAGTGAAACCGGGTATTACCGGCTGGGCACAGGTGAACGGCTGTCGCGGTGAAACCAAAGAACCCGGCTCAATGCAAAGAAGAATTAATTTTGACCTCTATTATATCCACCGGTGGACCTTTTGGCTCGACTGTCAGATTATCTTGCAAACAGTCATTAATATCCTGCGGGGAGATCAAAACGCTTATTGATGAGAATACATTTCCGGTACTTGCTTGCCCTGATGATAGCTGCTTCTCTATTGTTGGTGACAACAACAGAAGCACAGGTGGTATGGGAATCTCCGCAAAAAGAAATCTATCCCTATCTCGAACGCATGGCTCAAAAGGGATTGATTCAATTCAATGACTTGATACGCCCTTTGAGCCGGCAATACATTGCTTCCT
>JBJTJJ010000425.1:0-13081 GCA_046095445.1 Sediminibacterium sp. | reverse complement strand
CGAACATTTCTTCAGCGATTTCTTTATAACTTTTGTCGGAACAGAGCCATCGCAGAAATAACTTTTCCCTATCTGATAACATAGCTGCCAGCACCGCTTCACTCAAAGGGCGCTGCTCGACTTTTTTTCTTTCCTGCAGCAGATGCAGGCAAGTAGTTGAATGCAGATAATATCCTTTATGACTGATTTGGTCCAGTGCCCTTTTCAATTCTTCCGGCTCAGTGTCTTTTTGTAAATAACCATGCACACCCATGTTCAGAAGTTTTTCCAGACAATGCTCCTCTTCCAGCATACTCACTACCAAAAGTTTGATATGGGGATACTGCTGTTGGAGCCATTCTATTGTTTCAAACCCATTCATTCCCGGCATTTTAATATCGAGCACAATTAGATCGGGGAGGGGAGGTCGCTGTAATTCTACTCTCAGTTCACTTCCACTGCCGGCTTGCATAATAACCTGATAACTGGGCCAGTAACTGATGCAGGCGGCCAGGGATTTCCTGAAAAGAATATGATCATCTACCAGTGCCAGTTGCATAAGCAAAAAATTATCAGTGCAATATGCTATTTAGGCACCAGTGAGACTTTAGGTTTTTCTACCCGTTTTTTTACGGGGGAAAAGGGTACCCGATTAGGTATAAACTACCTTGTTTCCGCTTTCGTGAGCATATAGTTTTGTTGGGTATTCGGCAGAGTTGAGCGGCTGTCGGGTACGCAACAGTAAATGGGTTAACAGCAACGGCGGCACAAGGCCGCCGTTGCATTTTCATGAACCTAATATGAAAGCAGGTGATTATATTTATGCATGCTGCTGACCATCCATCCCGAACATCCACAACCCCGACTCATTCGACAAGTAGCCGACTGCCTGGCATCGGGAGGTATTATCATATACCCTACCGACACTATTTATGGTTTAGGTTGTGACATCTTTCAACCCAAAGCAATCGAGCGCATCGCCCGCATCAAACAGGTAGATCCTCAAAAAGCACAGCTAAGCTTTGTATGCAGCAGTCTAAGTGACCTGAGTCAGTATACCAAGAGTATCTCCACCCCCTTGTACCGGATTCTGAAAAACTATCTGCCGGGGCCCTACACATTTATTCTTCCCGCCAGCAAACAGGTGCCTAAATTATTACACAGCAAAAAAAATACCATCGGATTAAGGATTCCCGATCATCCTATTGCCATGGCTATTGTAGAAGCCACCGGCAGACCACTCTTGTCTGCTTCTCTACCCGGAGATGACGCTGCATCCATTGCCCAACCGGAAGAAATTTATCAGCGATTTCATTCGCTGGTAGATATTGTGATTGACGGAGGTGCAGGTGGCATTATACCTTCTACCATTATAGACTGCACCGGAAACGATTGTGAAGTGATCAGACAAGGCGCGGGGGTATGGGAGGAAAATTGATCAACCCCACAAAGGCAACTGCTGTGATTGAATCTTAAAACTTTTTCGGTGAACCTCGCATAATCCATGGACTTCGATTGCCTGCCTGTGAGCTGCGGTGCCATATCCCTTATTCTTCTCAAATCCATACTGAGGGTGCAAAAGGGCCATTTCTTTCATCAAGTCATCCCGAAAAGTTTTTGCCAGAATACTGGCTGCGGCAATGTTGGCTAGTCGACTATCTCCCTTGATCAGACAAATATGTGGTATGGAAGGAAAGGGGGAAAAACGATTGCCATCTATCAGCAGCAACTCTGGTATAGTAGTCAACTTTTGAATCGCTATATGCATGGCCAGGTAAGTTGCCTGTAAAATATTCATCTGATCGATTTCATCCGCATCCACTTTTCCTATGCCCCAGGCAATTGCATTCTTACAAATTACCTCTCTCAGCAAATAGCGATCAGCTTCCTTCACCTGTTTGCTGTCATTGAGCTGGGGATGAGAAAAATCCGCCGGTAAAATGACTGCAGCTGCCACAACAGGTCCGGCAAAGCAACCCCTGCCGGCCTCATCTACACCTGCTTCCAGTAAAGCTGCCTGGTGCTGAACGGGTAACATGCTATAAAAGTGCTAATTAGTTTCCATTCCCACAAATTTCTTGCAGGGGCATCGATCCTCTGTAGTAATTTTGAGCCTTCAAATAAAAGAGTGATGACAACAGCAGAGCGGTCCGATCGATTGGTGATGAAGTGGTTACAGATAGGGATAGTAATGACCATTGTTCAAATTGCTTTGGGGGGCATCACCCGATTAACCGGGAGCGGACTTTCCATCACTGAATGGGAGGTTATCACAGGGGTATTACCTCCGCTGAACCAAGAGCAGTGGGCAGCTGCATTCGAGGCCTACCGGAAAACACCTCAGTATCAATTACTGAACTATGATTTCCAACTCAATGACTTTAAGTTTATTTTTTTCTGGGAATGGTTTCACCGGCTTTGGGCTCGTTTGATCGGTTTGGTGTTTGCAGTTGGATTTGTTTGGCTTTTATTGGGAAAACATTTTAAAAAGAAGATGGTGACTCCATTGGTCATTCTTTTTCTATTGGGCGGACTTCAAGGTGCCATTGGTTGGATCATGGTTAAAAGCGGACTAACAGGAGATGCGGTGTATGTGAAACCAACCCGCCTGGCTTTACATTTTGTTTTTGCTCTCGGGTTACTTTGTTATACCTGGTGGTTCACCTTGCAACTGCAATATGACAATTCCACCACCATGAAGCATTCCGGGTTTCATCGATGGACTATTCTTTTACTTTCAATGATGGTAGTACAATTAGCATTTGGTGCGCTAATGGCGGGTCACAAAGCAGCAACAGCTGCCTCTACCTGGCCTACTATTAATGGCGAGTGGTTCCCCATTAGTTGGCAAAACCTGCACCTGAAAGATTTCGTTGAAAATTCTATCCTAATCCATTTGGTACATCGTTCTTTGGCCTATTTTTTGTTGATAGCTATTGTTGTGTTTTCCTATCGGCTTGGACAAACAAACTTGTCACCGGCAGTACGTAAAATACGCTGGTTACCGGTAGGGGTAGTTTTGATTCAGGTATTGCTCGGCATTAGCTCGCTACTCACCAGCAAGGGTATAGTACCTGGAAAATGGGGAGGTTTTGAATGGTCAGCACAACTGCACCAGTTGACAGGAATGGTACTTTTACTAGTCATGGTGAAAATCCTCTATCTAATCAGGCCGGTCCGCTCCTAAAACATCAATGAACGGACATTCGAACTATAAATGAGTGTCATTGAAAAAATTCTTCTCTATTATTTGGTTTGCCCTGCCTGTGCAGTTATTCTTGCTTCATTTCAGGAAGCACCAGGAGTTGCTGATACTGTGGTATATTTTACTTTCAATTGTTACAAGACATTTTCTCAGCAACTTCGGAGCTGACTCTTTATTTCTCACGCCCGAATATTTTGGTACCACCAATTTTTTCAGTACTGCAATAGTTGGGTTCGCACTTGGAATCTTTTTGATGAGTTGGAACATCGCTACCTTCATCTTGCATGCACGCAGTATCCGCTTTCTTGTTACTACAGCTCAGCCCTTTCTAAAATACTGTATCAACAATGCCTTGCTACCTCTTATTTTTCTCATTATATATATTGTCAAAATGGGTTCCTATGCCAGTAATAGTAACCTTTATTCTTCCTTCGGCGTATTAGGGATGTTGGCGGGGCTATTGATTGGATGTGCCACTTCAATTGCGGTTTCTTTTCTTTATTTTTTTGGTGCTGACAAAACTATTTACAAAAACATGTCGGCAGAAATTCGACAGACTACTTTACAATTTGGACAGCGACCATCACCCGAACTTCTTCACCTGGAAAAGCCCCAGATACCGGTTAAATGGTTCCTCAGCGCACGCCTTCACTGGCGAAAACCGAGAGATGTAAGACATTATCCGGCAAGTTTCATTGAATCAGTTTTCCAGCGCCACCATTTTTCTGCTGTTGTTGCTATTCTGATTGCTTTCATTTTTTTAGTTGTGGTTGGATTTAGTTCCGATACCCGTTTGTTTCAACTTCCCGCTGCTGCGAGTATCATTTTATTTTTCGCCTTATTAATTGCTTTTGCTGCAGCTTTAACCATATTCCTGAAAAACTGGACACTGCCCATTTTGGTCATAGCATTTTTCATTCTTCAATGGCTTTATCAAAAGGATGTATTGGATATTCGAAACAAAGTATATGGACTTGATTATACTTCAACAGGTATTTGGCCTGAGTATTCAAGGGAGGCTTTGATCAATATGGCACATCCCGATTCTATTCAAAAAGATAAGGAAATCTATTTACAGCGATTGGAAAAATGGAAAAGCAGACAGGAACAAGAAAAACCTCTTTTACTTATTATCAATACCAGCGGCGGTGGAACACGGAGTGCCACTTTCTCATTTCGTGTTCTCCAACATCTGGACAGCATCACCGGAGGTCGTCTCATGCGACAAACATTTTTAATTACCGGAGCTTCGGGTGGCATGTTGGGGGCATCTTATTTCCGGGAATTGTATGCACAACAACAGCAAAATAAAATCACCAACCTGCAGGATCCGGTTTATGCTGAGCGCATCGCAAAAGATCTGCTTAATCCGCTTTTTTCTTCCTTCGTCACAAGAGATCTGGTCGGACCGGTTCAGCATTTTACTTATCAGGGGAAACAATATCCTAAAGATCGGGGCTATGCATTTGAAAGAAAATTATCAGAAAACACTGAGGGTGCTTTGGACAAACTCCTTCAATGCTATGCAGCAGAAGAATCTGCTGCTGTACTTCCTACCATCTGGACACATGCAGTCATCTCAGGTGACGGACGTAAATTACTTGTCAGTAATGACCGCCTGCGGTTTTTGATGCGATTTCCAACTGATTCTATGTCGAAGGTAACCACCACAGAGCCGGATGCTGTAGATTTTCAAACGCTTATGTCAAGTCGAGGTGCCGCAGCTATTAATTTATTAACTGCACTTAGGATGAATGCCAGTTTCCCTTATGTGTTACCAAATGTTTGGTTGCCCACTCGACCGGTCATTGATGTGATGGATGCAGGGCTGAGAGATAATTTCGGTCAGGAGTCAGCACTGCGTTTTGTACAGGTTTTTCAAGCGTGGCTCAGGAACAATACATCTGGAGTTGTACTGTTACAAATCAGAGACAGGAGTCTCAATGATTGGGATAGCCTTTCGATGAAAGGTGATTTGGGAAACATGTTGCTTGATCCGATGTTGGTATTGAATAAAAACTGGTACCGCATGCAGGATTTCGGGCAACAGTCTTCCCTGAATTTCATGTCGGATGCTTATGGTGAAGGGTTCAGACGATTTGTATTTCAATACCAGCCCTCTAAAAAGGAGTCTGCTGCCAGTCTTAGTTTTCACCTGACTCCCGCTGAGAAAAGAGACCTCGCTGCAGCAGTATTGAATGCATCCAATCAAGCCCAGTTTGATCAATTTGTTGCTTTACTGCGGGGGCAATAAACTTTATGCTTGATTTTTTATTGGTTGAATTAAATCAAAGCAAGAAGGTAAAATTTTAATCTGAAAACTTTCGGCAGTGGTTGCTGGTTCACCATCAATGTGTAGGGGAGCCAGTTTAGGATTTTTGATAATCAAAGAGGGTGTTTGGAAATAAAGAATATTCTTATTGGTGAAACTTGCTACCAATTCCTGTAGGCGATTATTTCCTCTGATTTGTTTGAGGATGGCAAATGGAAGTTTTGCCTTGTGCATTTTTTGAACTATTACAATATCGAGTAAGCCATCAGTCAAGCTTGCTTGCGGTGCAATGGTTACCTGATTGCCGAACTGATTGCTATTGGCAACACTGATGAAAAAGGCGTCAGTAAAAAAAGAAAATTGATCCAACACTATTTCAAATAAGTAGGGTTGTGCCTTAAAAAACTGGAGGAGACTTTGTTGGGTGTAGGAGATTAGTCCCCTACTATTAGCATTGGCGAATTCATGTGCCACTCTGGCATCCAATCCGAGACCACTTAATAAGCAGGAGAACCTTTGATTGATTAGAAAGGCATCAATGCGGGAGGAACTTCCTTCAAAAATGAGTGAGAGCGCAGCCTGTGGCTTCAATGGAATATTGGCAGCGAGTGCCAGTCCGTTGCCTGAACCTACCGGAATGATCCCGAAACGAATAGGTAGATGATGCATTGCTTGCACAAGCTGGTTCACGGTACCATCTCCACCCACTGCAACTATGTCTGTAAAACCTCTCGTGGTGATGAGGTCGATGACGTCTTCATAGTTTCCGGTGGGATGCGTGGGTAAAATCACATATTCTATTCCATGGGAAGCTGTTTCCCGTTCAATCATTTTCCTCAGCTGTTGCTTTTTGCGGGTACCTGCGATGGGATTGATGAGGTATATCAGTTTCCTTTCTTCCATCCGAAAAGTTTTCTATGACAAGTATAAAGGAAATGAGTTACCACCGAATCAGGGCACTGCCCCATGTAAAACCACTTCCGAATGCAGCCAGGCAAACCAGATCGCCTTGCTTAATCATTCCTTTTTCCCAAGCCTCACAAAGAGCAATAGGAACTGAGGCGGCAGTAGTATTGCCATACTGTTGAATATTGTTATAAACCTGATCGTCTCTCAATTGAAGTTTTTGTTGCACAAACTGACTTATTCGGAGATTGGCCTGGTGTGGAATGAGCACCCCAATGTCAGCAGTTGATAAATTGTTTTTTTGTAACGCCTCCATGATCACTTCAGGAAATTTTACAACGGCCTTTTTAAATACCGATTGGCCATCCATGTAGGGAAAATTCTGCGCTTCATCGATCATGCGATGGCTCATGAACATATTACCTATTTCTGCCTCATCGAAGCTGGCATAATTCTGAGCAGCCCAGTGATTCGCATGGGTACCCGGATTATACATAGCCAATAATTCTGCAGATCCACCATCACTGTGCAGGTGGGTGCTGAGGATACCGGATCCATCTTCCGCCGCAGGTTGTAATACTACTGCTCCGGCACCATCCCCGAAAATGACAGAAATATTTCTTCCCCTGGTGGTGAAGTCCAGACCGAAAGAATGTTTTTCACTGCCAACAATTAAGATGTTCCGATACATACCACTGCGAATGAATTGGTCACCTACACTGAGCGCATAGATAAAGCCACTGCATTGGTTTCTAATATCGAGTGCGCCTATTTCCCTCATATTCATCGCACGTTGCAGTAAAACACCACAACCCGGAAAATAGTAATCAGGGGAGAGCGTGGCAAAAATGATGAAGTCAATTTCTTCTGCAGTAGTTCCCGCTCTTTCTATTGCCTGGCGGGCTGCCAGTACTCCCATCGTTGCAGTAGTTTCTTCTGTACGATGTGCATACCTACGTTCACGGATACCTGTTCTTTCCTGTATCCATTCATCCGAGGTGTCCATGTATTGTGTGAGATCCTGGTTGGAGACCACCTGCTCTGGAACATACATTCCAATACCGGCAATTAGTGCTTGGGGCATGAGCAATCGTTTTAGCGAAGATAGAGAAGATTGTGGAAAGGTAGTTTTCCGCTCCTGCACCTTATTGTCCGCTTGTCAATGGAAGCTTCATTACCTGTTGTAAAAATAACCTGGATTCCTTTTCCACGCTGGCAACATCTTTTGATAATATTGGTGAGGCCAACACATGATCTCCGGCATTGGCAATAGCTACAGAGCGTTTCAAACTATCCGGAGTTCCTAATTGCCCCATCATTTTTTGAATGGCGCTTACTTTGACAACCTTATCCTGGTTTTTGTCATCCTTGAAGTAATACAGTGCCAATACAGGTTGACGAACAGCTTTAAAAGTAGCTGGTAACATAGTAGTCTCCACTAATTCCTCCAATTGAACAGTTGCTTCCAGCCGATACGTATAATTCCAGTATTTTTTATAGGCAGAATCATCGTGACCCGCCGTATTCAATTTAGATCCCTTCACCAACCTGGCAATTTGAAGTCCCCAGGGATTATTCAGCAACCAGGCATTAGGATCATTGATGGCGATATTCGGCGAGTATAGTATGATCCCGGCAACATCTGGAAAAGCAGCAGCTAATTGTAAGGCAACAGTTCCTCCTGTCGAAGTGCCCACCAGTATTACTTTTTTGCCGAGTTTCTTTCCAATAGCATATGCTTCTTTGGAAGTTTGCCAAAGACCTTCTGCTGTATAATTTAATAAAGCATCGGAAGTGTCGATCCCATGTTCAGCCAACCGAGCCAGATAAAGATTACAACCAAATGCTTTCGCAAGGTTGCGGTGAACCGGATTACCCTCTTCCTGACTGGCACTGAAACCATGAAGATAAACAATGGCATACTCAGTAGTATTTTTAAGCGAATCATTGAACCATACTATACGCGCCTCATTATCTGGTTTGATACGGTGTTTTTTCTCTTGCTCTGCCACATACATTTCCAATTGTTGTGGTGAATCACTCAAAACCGGCAGGTCATTGGTGTAAACCGGATCGGCAGGATTAGGACCTACCCAATACAGAACAAGAATTCCGGCTGCTACCAGCAGCCATCTCGAAATACGGCGCATGATTTTTTTTATAAATCTAACCAATTTATTTGACCCTTCTCGTTACAGCCTCCCTGAAATCTGCTAAATTCGAATTCAAATTATTTCCTATGCCACCCAGACAAAGATTCCTGGCACTTGATGTTTTTAGAGGATTGACAATTTGCTTCATGATTATTGTCAACCATCCCGGAGATGAGGGGGAGACTTTCTCCTGGTTGCTGCACGCAGAATGGCATGGATTTACGCCCACCGATCTGGTATTTCCCTCTTTTCTTTTTGCCGTGGGCAATGCATTAAGTTTTGTGATGCCCGGTTGGGAAAGCAAAACCAATCAACAGGTTTTTACCCTGGTAACCAAACGAGCTGCTATCATCTTTTTACTGGGATTTCTGATGTATTGGTATCCCTTCTTCACCTATGAAGGAGGTCACCTCGCTGTATCACCCTTTGATCATACCAGAATTTTGGGGGTGCTGCAACGTATTGCTCTTTGTTACTGGGCAGCGGCACTGATGATATATTTTCTCAACACTCGATCAGTATTTTTTATCAGCATTTTTTTCTTGCTTTTTTATTGGGCAATACTCTATTGGTTTGGAGATGCAGGCGACCCACTCAGCATGACCGGCAATGCCGGTTATTATCTCGATAAATGGCTGATGGGGGAAGCTCACATGTACGACGGAGAAGGAGTTCCTTTTGACCCTGAAGGGTGGCTAAGCACACTTCCTTCCATTGTCAATGTAGTAATTGGTTACTATGCCGGTGCCTATCTCCAAAAACAGGGGCGCAATTATCAGGCAGTGACCCACCTGCTACTTATGGGAGTACTCTTGCTCTTCATTACCTATTGCTGGAATACACAAATGCCAATCAATAAAAAATTATGGACCGGCCCTTTTGTTACTTTGACCACCGGACTCGATCTTATTTTGCTGGCGGCATTGGTTTATCGGATAGATATCAGGGAGGAACAGACAGGCAACTGGTTTTTTGAAGTAGCGGGAAAAAACCCACTGGCTATTTATCTCTTCAGCGATCTTTTCGCAACAACGCTCAGCATCATTCCCATGAAAGAAGGACTCTCACTTTACCAGTGGATCTATATTAATATATTCAGTTTTCTAGGTCCTTATTATGGCTCGCTGGCCTTTGCACTCAGCTTTATGCTGGTATGCTGGGGACTGGGATATTGGATGGACCGGAAAAGGATTTACCTCAGGGTGTAAGTCCGGAGCCGCTGATTTTCAAGCCCTTTTGAAAATTAACTTACTGATAATCATCTTGTTATATTGATTTTATTGTCCCCCGATGGGAAAGTCGTACCTTTGCGCCTTCAAAAAACAAGCATGGAAATCAGGAACATAGCTATCATAGCACACGTTGACCACGGTAAAACTACCCTGGTTGACAGGATTTTACAGACCACCAAAGTGTTCCGTGATAACCAGGAGACCGGTGAGTTGATCATGGACTCGAATGATCTGGAGCGCGAGCGGGGTATTACCATTTTTAGCAAGAACGCGGCTGTTACCTACAACGGTTACAAGATCAACGTTATCGATACCCCCGGTCACAGTGATTTTGGCGGTGAAGTAGAGCGGGTTTTGAAAATGGCCGATGGTGTGATTCTGCTGGTAGATGCTTTTGAAGGACCGATGCCTCAGACGCGCTTTGTGCTTCAAAAAGCATTGCAACTCAACCTGCACCCATTGGTGGTGATTAATAAGGTTGATAAACCCAATTGTCGTCCGGATGAAGTGCACGATGCAGTTTTCGAGTTATTCTTCAACCTGGATGCAACTGAGGAGCAGCTCAACTTCCCAACTTATTACGGAAGTGGCAAGCATGGCTGGTTCAATGATTCACTCACACCTACCGATAACATTCTTCCACTGATGGATGGCATCATCAAGCATGTGCCTGCACCGGAAGCAAAAGAAGGACCCTTACAACTTCAAATTACTTCTCTCGACTTTTCTTCTTTCCTGGGAAGAATTGCCATCGGTAAAGTGACCCGCGGTTCTATTCGTGAGGCACAAAACATTGCATTGGTGCAGCCCGATGGGACCTTCAAAAAATCCAAGGTAAAAGAGTTGTATGTTTTCGAAGGCATGGGAAAGAGGAAGGTGACAGAAGTGATGGCTGGCGATCTCTGTGCTGTGGTTGGACTTGAGAATTTTAATATTGGAGATACGATTGCAGATGTTGAAACACCGGAAGCATTGCCCGTAATCAGCGTGGATGAGCCTACCATGAGTATGACATTCGGTATCAACAATTCTCCCTTCTTTGGTAAGGATGGAAAGTTTGTAACATCACGCCACCTGCGTGACCGTCTCATGAAGGAAACAGAAAAAAATCTGGCGTTGCGTGTAGAAGATACAGACAGTGCAGATAGTTTCAATGTTTTTGGTAGAGGTATCCTGCACCTGGGTATTTTGATTGAAACCATGCGGAGAGAAGGATATGAGTTGACGGTTGGTAATCCACAGGTATTGGTAAAATATATTGACGGGAAAAAACACGAGCCCTTTGAAAATCTTGTGGTGGATGTTCCGCAGGAATTCAGTGGTAAAGTAATCGACCTGGTTACCCAGCGCAAAGGAGAAATGCAAGTGATGGAAACAAAGGGAGAGATGCAACACCTCGAGTTTGAAATTCCCTCTCGAGGGCTTATCGGACTTCGTTCACAAATGCTTACCAGCACTGCGGGTGAGGCCGTGATGGCACACCGCCTGGTTGGATATAAGCCCTGGAAAGGACCTATTCCCGGCAGAAACAATGGCGTATTGATTGCCAAGTTTCAGGGAACAACCACTGCGTATTCTATCGATAAATTACAAGACCGCGGTAGCTTCTTTGTTGATCCGGGTGAAGATGTTTATGTTGGACAAATCATTGCTGAGCATATCAAACCAGGTGATCTGAATGTGAATGCCGTTGAAATGAAAAAGTTGACCAATCACCGCGCCAGCGGAAGTGATGATGCGGTAAGAATCACACCCAAGCTACAGTTCTCTCTCGAAGAGTGCATGGAATATATCCAACAGGATGAGTGCATTGAGGTTACACCTCGTGTAATTCGCATGCGCAAAGTGGTTCTCAACGAGGAGGAAAGAAAGAAGACGGCCCGCCAGATGCAGAGCGAAGCTGTCTAACCCGGGATACTAGGTCACGTCATGGTCATCCCCGGTCAGTTTTTCCCACAGCAGATCCTTCAATGCGACAATGCCTGCACCGGTAGCAGATGAGATAAAGACATGTGGTATATTGGAAGGCAATTCCTTTTCAATAGCAGCCTGCAGTTCTTCATCCAGCAGATCACTTTTACTAATGGCAATGATTATTTCCTTTTGCAGCATCTCCGGATTGTACTTTCTGAGTTCTGTGAGTAGCGTATCAAATTCCTTGGCATGATCGGCACTATCTGCCGGAATCAGAAAAAGCAAGACAGCATTGCGTTCTATATGACGCAGGAATCGATGTCCCAGCCCCTTGCCCTCAGCAGCACCTTCGATGATACCGGGCAGATCGGCCATGCAAAAAGATTGACGGTCGCGATATTCAACCATTCCCAGCTGGGGAACAAGGGTAGTAAATGGATAGTTGGCAATTTTGGGTTTGGCAGCACTGACAACACTCAATAAAGTGGACTTACCAGCATTCGGAAATCCAACCAGTCCGACATCTGCCAGCATTTTCAGCTCGATGATTTTCCAGCCTTCAATTCCAGGCTCACCGGGCTGGGCGTGTTCAGGTGCCTGATTGGTAGGAGTAGCAAAATTGCTATTACCCAAGCCGCCTCGTCCGCCATTTAACCAGACAATTTCCTGCCCGTCTTCCAATATCTCTGCCTCCAAATGGCCATTTACTTCATCGCGGGCAACCGTGCCTAATGGCACTTCAATGATGATGTCTTGTCCGTCTTTTCCGGTACAGTTGTTCTTACTGCCATTCTCACCGTTTTCCGCCAACACATTTTTAAAATACCGAAGATGTAACAGTGTCCACAGCTGTGCGTTGCCTCTGAGAATGATGTGACCTCCCCGTCCACCATCGCCACCATCGGGGCCACCCCGGGCTGTCAGTTTGTTGCGCAAAAAATGGCGGGCACCGGCACCGCCGTGACCACTCCGTGAGAAAATTCGGATATAATCAATGAAATTATTTCTATCTGACAATGGAGTCTATATGTTGGTAAAGGTAAGCAATGTGCTACTTGATGGCGTGGTGAAAGATTATTACTTTCCGGGATGGGGCTTGTCTGTTTTATAACAAGTTGCCTGAAAGCCGGCGACGAATTGCTGCTCACCGTTGCTGATATCTACCCGATAGAGGCCTGTCTTCCTGGTATTGTTCAAACAACGGGCCTCTGCAATCAGGGTATCACCTACTCGGGCAGGATAAGTAAATGTGATGGAGGCATCAAGTGCGACGTTTATTTTTCCCTCCCAATTAGAGGCATATCCGAAGGCGGTGTCTGCTATTGCAAATGTGATACCTCCGTGAAGGGTACCGAAACCATTCATCATATCTTTTCTCACTTCCATGGAGATGCGGGAATAGTTGGGAGATATTTCTATG
>JBJTJJ010000424.1:0-1159 GCA_046095445.1 Sediminibacterium sp. | reverse complement strand
CATTTCATGACGCAGGCATCGGCGTTATACTCGACTGGGTTCCGTCTCATTTTCCCTATGATGCACATGGTTTATTCATGTTCGACGGAACGCATACTTATGAATATGCAGATATGAGGAAAGGATACCATCCGGACTGGAACTCATATATTTTTAATTACAAGCGGGGTGAAGTGAAATCTTTTCTCATCAGCAGTGCCCGCTTTTGGTGCGATCGCTTTCATGCCGATGGTTTGCGGGTAGATGCTGTAAGTTCCATGTTGCGACTGGATTATAGCCGATCAGCGCATCAATGGGAACCTAATGAGTATGGTGGCAATGGTAACCTGGAAGCGATAGCTTTTATCAAAGATCTGAATGAAACCCTCTACCGCGATTTTCCTGCTGTTCAAACTATTGCCGAAGAAGCAACCGATTGGCCCGGCATCAGCAGACCCACTTTTGAAGGCGGACTTGGATTTGGGATGAAATGGATGATGGGATGGATGCATGATACACTTGATTATTTTAAGATGGACCCAGTTTTCAGGCAGTTTCATCAGGATAAATTTTCTTTCAGTATGATGTATTTCTATGATGAAAACTTCATGCTGCCACTCAGTCATGATGAAGTAGTGCATGGTAAAAGTCCGATGATCTACAAAATGCCCGGCGACGAATGGCAGAAATTTGCTAATCTACGACTGCTGTATACCTACATGTTTACCCATCCGGGTGCCAAATTTCTGTTCATGGGCAATGAACTGGGCAGTACCGTAGAGTGGAACTATAAAAGCGAATTGCCCTGGCATTTATTGCAATTCGATTGCCACAGAGGAATGCAACATTGTGTGCGGCAATTGAATCAACTCTACCAATCCCAACCCGCATTGTATGAAAAACAATTTGAGCCGGGAGGTTTTGAATGGATTGATCTGAATCACAGAAGTGAGTCAGTTATGGTGTATAGCCGCGTCGGGAAGAAATCCTCAGACCGACTCATTATTGTTTTAAATGTGACCCCGGTTGTTCGAAAAGATTGGGAAGTATATGTATACGGCAAAAAAAACTGGAAAGAGATTTTTAATAGCAACGATACATCTTATTGGGGAACAGGTGATGTCTATAACCCTTTGGTAACCGGCACCTTGGTGGATAAGAAAACACAGTGCTATCGGCT
>JBJTJJ010000423.1:0-1376 GCA_046095445.1 Sediminibacterium sp. | reverse complement strand
CAGATCTGGCTAAACTGATTGCTCAAAGAGCCAATCAAGGGACTAGTAAATTGGTTTTCCTCATTGGTGGTGCTTATGGTGTTTCAGAAGAAGTGAAAGTTCGAGCGAATTTCGTCTGGAGTCTTTCCCCCCTGGTATTTCCTCATATGCTCGTCAGATTAATCCTTTCGGAACAATTGTATCGTGCCTGTACCATTCTTCGCAATGAAAAATATCACCACTCATAAATTTTTACCTTCACCCATTCAATCCCTTTGCTTACATTTATTATTCATCCTGCTCTAACCTATGCTTTCTGTTACTTTGTTCATACTCCTGGCCACCTGCCTGCTATCTTTCCTTGCATTTTCGAATGATCGTTTGACACACGACCTTATCTTCCACCCACCATCTGTTGTCAACAACCATCAATGGTATCGTTTTTTTTCTTCGGGTCTCATACATGCTGACTTCCTGCACCTGGCTTTCAATATGTATACTTTCTATATGTTCGGTGAAATGGTAGAAAATGCTTTTGTACAAATCTTCGGAGATACTGGCAGAATTTTTTATGCTGTTCTATACATTACTGCACTGCCTGCTTCTATCACTTCCAGTTTTCAACAACACCGGAATGATTATGATTACTATTGCCTGGGTGCATCGGGGGCAGTATCTGCTGTAATTTTCGCGGGAATATTTTTGTACCCTTCTCTGGGGATGGGCATCTTCCCCCTACCCTTCTTCATTCCAGCTTTCATCTTTGGCCCTATTTATCTCATCATATCTGCCTACCTGAGCAAGAAGTCCGCCGGTTCCATCAATCACTCTGCTCATATCTGGGGTGCTTTGTATGGTATTCTGTTTTTAATTGTAACCGCTTCTTTCTTCAGCGACTTTAGCCCGCTTGCACATTTCTGGCAGGAAGTGGTGGGCTATTTCAAATAAGTAATATGCCAGGCCTCGCCGGTGGGTTCTTGTAAACGGAAGCGATGGTCTAAACGGATACCCACCACCCACAGTATTTTTTTACTCGATTCCAAAACAAATACTTTTTCTTTTTCCGTTGCAGATAATTTTAAATCGATCAACATCCGACTGATCTTTTTTTTCTTGTTCAATCCTAAAGGATATATGTAATCTCCTTGTTGCCATTTCCTCAGAATCAGCGGAAAGTGAATGGCTTCCGAGGGAATAAAAATCTCATTCACAGCAGCATTGATTGGAATGGTTTCCAATTTGATTTTTTCGATTTTTATTTTTCCTTCACTGAAAAGGATACTTGTATCACCTGCGTCAATTGTTATAAGTGAAGCGGATTTTTCAGCGAGAGGTGCAACAATAAGGTGTTCCCTGTGGCGGATGATGCGATGCGTATTTGATTGACAATACTTACC
>JBJTJJ010000422.1:0-2058 GCA_046095445.1 Sediminibacterium sp. | reverse complement strand
GTATCAGGTATTGAAAAAATTAAATCGCTCTAGGTTTGATGTTGTGATCAATCCCACTTTTTCAAGAGACAAGCGAAATGATGATGCAATGGTACAGGCAGCCCGGGGGACGCAGGTATTTGGTATGGAGGCCAATAAAGAAAACCTACGGCAGTATGAAAAGGGGTATGACAAAGGTATCTACACACATTTATTCAGTGGTCCGGAGGGAGTTATCTTTGAACTTTTCCGCAACCGCCTAATGGCAGAATATGTGGCAGGAAGTAAGATGTAGGATATTTCTTGGCAAATTTCCAGCCAGCGGCTGCCACCTGTTGATGTGATTTTACCGGATAAGTACCTGGTAATTTTTCCCGGATCCAGAAGTGCCAGGCGCATTTGGCCTGCCGGCTATTTTGCTGAAGTAGCAAGGTATTGTCAACAGCAGTTTGATTGGGAGGTCGTATTGTGCGGGGGTCCCGGGGATATTGGCTATGCCAATGCTTTCAAGGAATCCTTTCCGGGTAAAGTTACTGATTTAACGGGGGCTACCGGTCTATCTCAGTTACTTACTATTTTGAAGGGCGCTCAATGGTTAGTCACGGTAGATACCGGGTCTGTTCATTTAGCGGCTGCGGTGGGTTGTCCTGTTTCCGGGATTTTTAATGGGTCACAGTATGGACGATTTGCGCCATATCCGAAAGAACTTACCCAAACTATTCATGCTATTTATCCGAATGAGATAAAAATGGATTTACAAAATCCGACTATCATCCGGAACCAATATACTTTTACAGTGGATGTACCTTATGAATGGGTACAACCTGCACAGGTAATAGAAACCATTAAACCAGTATAAATGAGTAAAAAGTTCCGACCAGTAAAATGGCTGAAGCAGATTGTGGGAGTGAATAAAAAAGTGCCTGCTTATCCACCGGATTTTGATTCATTTCACATCGATATCATTGAGCAGGTCAGACCCTTCACCATGACGAGTCCGGAGCGGCTATATGGTTTAATAGAGGCAGTCAGGTACCTGGAGTCAAATGAAGTGGTAGGAAATTTTGTGGAATGTGGTGTTTGGAAGGGAGGCAGTATGATGGCAGTAGCGCTTACTTTACAAAAGCTGGGAAAAACGAATCGACACCTCTATCTATATGACACCTATGAGGGAATGACAGCTCCGACTGCAGCAGATCTTTCCTATCAAGGAGAAGGAGCTGCAGAATTATTACAAAAAGAAAGTGGTCAAAAAGAGGATAGTGTGATTTGGGCATATTCTTCGTTGGAACAAGTAAAGAAAAATGTTTTAAGTACAGGTTATCCGGAAAGTCAAATACATTTCATTCAGGGTGATGTACTTAAAACCATTCCCGATAATGTTCCTGATTCAATTGCTTTACTGAGACTAGATACGGATTGGTATGAATCTACCCGACATGAAATGATACATTTATATCCCTTGCTGGTTTCACGTGGTGTTTTGATCATTGATGATTATGGATTTTGGCGTGGATCCAGGCAAGCGGTTGATGAATATATCGCTGAACATCACCCCTGTTTGCTCTTGAACAGGATGGATGATACGGGTAGAATTGCCATCAAATTATAAGGATTTCACATTACCAGTTCTCTCCACCCAACTTCTTTTTCAGACTGAATAGCAGTTTTCCAAGGGAAGTATGTAACAAGTGATGGAGCAACCTTAACCGCATCTGCCAGATATCAAGTAAAAGAGATGATCCGAAATGGGACTCGTATACTTTTTTATTTTCTTCCAAAGACGCGATGTACTGATTCGAACTGATTCCGGAATCATCGAAGCGAACGGATGAAAAATTGTAAAAGGCATAACTTTCCTTACCCAGGCGACACATCATATCGTAATCCATAGCAATCTTGTAAGCCCCGTTGTATTCCCCTACCCTATTATAAACGTTTTTGTTAACCCACCAACCGGGATGAGAAACACTGCGCATGCCACGGTACAATTTAGCGGCTTGGAATCGCTTTCCGACTTCCACCCAAAGACCTGCCCGTTTCATCACGATATTTCATGAAATCCAATCAGCAGTGGAA
>JBJTJJ010000421.1:0-19509 GCA_046095445.1 Sediminibacterium sp. | reverse complement strand
CCCATCCTGGGCGTACCTCGCCAGGTAACCAATTCCCAGTCCAGCCATTTCCCTTCACAGGCATTGGTAGATCAGTTTGAAGACAGAAGCGGAAACAGAATAGATGCTTCTACGACTTATGATCCTGCCAATCCCAGATTGAACAGAGATCGCAGGTTATTCTGGAGCATTTATCTGCCCGGTGATACCATGGTGCATTTTGCTTCTAAAACAGCGGCTCTTCCCTATAACAACCTGCGTGAGAGAACAATCTTTAATATACATTCCAACATCAGAAGGAAATTTAACTGGAATACCGGAGTGTATGATAATGTTACCACCAATAACGACTGGATTGGAGCTCAAGCTGCAGGCATCCAGTGGCAGGTTAGTGCAACCGGAAACATCGGTGGTGTTGGATATGTATGGAACAAATACAATGACACCACACAGTACACTTTCGAATCAAAAGTTGGTTTCATCCTGATGCGTTATGCAGAAATCCTGTTAACCTATGCTGAAGCCAAGATTGAACTCAACGAAATCGATGGAACCGTTACAGGCGCCATTAATCAGGTACGTGCCCGTGTCGGCCAACCTGCTACTGCCCTAACCTCTCAATCTGATCTGCGTACCCTGATTCGCAGAGAAAGAGCGGTTGAGTTTGCAGGTGAAGGACTCCGTCTTTTCGATTTGAGAAGATGGGATATTTATGGCAAAGCCAATAGTGTACCGATTGTCGGTTTTTCATTAGATCCTGCTGTACCTGCTGCACTACCTGTATTTGATGCAGATAATGTTCCGAACTATGCATCGAGCATTAATCAGCGTATTCGCTTTAGAAATCAAACAAGATCTAATACCAATGCCAGGTATAAGCTTTGGCCGATTCCTCAATTTGAAATCGATAATAATCCGGGCCTTACCCAAAATACCGGATGGTAATCGCTTCATAGTTGGTTGTTTATATACAGAAGGCACCCGAATGGGTGCCTTCTTCATTTTATACCAATCATTGACTTAATTGCTTCCCCTTGCTTTCAAAAATTATCTCGTCCGGCCAAGCACTCAGTAATTCAATTGAATTTATTTAAGAACGTATTTCAGTTCTCCACCCTGCAATAACTGTTGATGAGTAATATATGAAGTTGGTATCTTCTTGCCATTCAACAAAACCTGATGAACATAAGCGTTCTTGTGTCTTTTCCCCTGGGTATAAACTTGAAGCTGCTTACCATTAGGTAATACAAGCATTGCTTTATTCACCAGCGGAAATCCAATCACATATTCCCCGGATGCCGGATTCATTGGATACATTCCCAAAGAAGTCCATATATACCAGGCACTCATCTGACCACAATCATCATTTCCTGTCAATCCATCCGGTCCGTTTTTATACATACTATCTGCAACAACTTTAATCCATTTGGCAGCTTTTTCCGGATGCCCAAGAGCACTGTACATATAGATGATATGATGGCTGGGTTCATTGCCATGAGCATACTGACCTATTAGACCAGTAACATCCACAGAAGTATTTTCTCCATGAAGTTCTGATGGAGCATTGAACAAATCATCCAGTTTCTTTACTAATTGATCTTTCCCTCCCATCAAATCAGCAAACCCCTTCACATCATGGGGTACAAAAAAACTATGTTGCCAGGCAGTTCCTTCAATATACTGTCCATCAAAACCGTGTTCTGATAACAGTGGATCAAAATTGGGCAGGAATTCTCCCCTGCTATTTTTAGCACGCATAAACCCAGTAGCAGAATCGAACAACCGTTGATAACTTTTGGAGCGCCCCATGAACAGCGCATAATCATCCATTTTCCCCAACTTTTTCGCTACCTGAGCTATGCACCAGTCATCAAAAGCATATTCAAGTGTAATGGTGACACTCCAACCATGTTTGTCCTGCGGCAGATAGCCATACTCAATATAATCCTGTGTTCCGCGTTGCTGTTGAAAAGCACTCTTGCGCATAGCAGTATATGCCTTTGCTACATCGAACCCACCCAGATTTTTAAGAATTGCATCCGCCAAAACCGGTATAGCATGATAACCGGTCATCGTATTGGCCTCCCAGGTACTAATATCCCAAACCGGTAACAAGCCATTGTCTTCATAAAACCGGAGCATACTGTTGATCATCTCCGGCAATCGCTCTGTCTGCGTAATAGTAAACAAAGGGTGGAGGGCCCGGAAAGTGTCCCAAAGGGAAAAAATAGTATACTTCGATTGTCCATTGTCCATGGTATGTACCCTATTATCCTGGTTCCTATAAGTACCATCAGCATCAGAATACAGAGATGGCGATAGACAAGTACGATACAGTGCAGTATAAAAACGAGTTGCCAATGCCCTGTCACTGGTGTCAATGGTAATTCGTCTCAACTCTTTTTCCCAAGCTATTTCTGATTGCTGTACAACTTGCTCAAAAGTTTTATCGTTTACTTCATTCAGTGCAGACAATGCTTTTTCCATGCTTACACTGCTTAGTCCGGTTCGAACCAAAACAGTTTTTTCCTTTCCACCAATTTGCAGCAGCAATTTCAATGCTTCGCCTTCCGCTAACTTTCCCACTTCTTTAGTAGCACCTATGAACCGGCTATATACAATAGGTTGATTCAATCGTGCTGCAAAATAGACACGTTGATTTTTTGCCCATCCGGTAGAATAGCGGTAACCTGCTATGGTGGAGTCATCAATAACTTGTATGAAAGCTGCCGTGGTCTTGTCCCAGTTGATATGAAAACCAAGATCGATTCGCAGCCAACGATCTTCTTGTTTGAACTGATATCGATGAAAGCCACAACGGGCAGACGCAGTCAATTCACATTTGATACCATTGTTAAGTTGAACCCGATAATACCCCGGAGATGCCTTTTCATTGCTGTGTTGAAAAGCTTGTTTCATGAATCTGGCCCCGGCTCCACTTGTATCTGAAAGCGGAAGAAATGAAATATCACACCAGTCTCCTATACCTGTTCCATTCAAATGGGTATGGCTGAATCCCGCAATACTATCACTGCTGTAATGATAACCACTGCACCAATCCCACCCTTCGGTTCCGTTATCGGGACTTAACTGAACCATTCCAAAAGGATAGGCCGCCCCCGGATAAGTATGTCCGTGTCCGCCGGTTCCCAAATATGGATCAACGAATTGAGTAAAGCGCTGAGAATAAGCAGGCATTGCCAACAGGCTGTTTCCCAGCAGGGCAACTAGCAACAATCGTATTGTCATAAATTATCGAATGAATGGATATTGTCCCTGAAACCAGGCAGCCCGATCTTTGATGCCTTCATAGAAAAAGAAAGATTCCCCTTTGAAACCATTTAAACGATTGCTCTGAATCATCGAAGTAAGGAAGCCATCAGTAGCCGTATAGGTACCAGACCTGAGCAATACACCCGCATAGATAGGTACTGCCGGGTTGCGGTGATAGGATTTTTGTTGTTGTAACACACTGTTATAAGCAGCAATATCATACCGATAACATTGTGGTATCACCGCATCCACCCATCCACTATCTACCCAGGTAGGCCAATCTTGTAAATATTCAGTTTGGCTCCAGGGATAAGGACTTGGAGACATGGAAAGCTGCATGTTCGGCTTGATTGATTTGATTTCATTGCGCAAGCGCTTCACAAATTCGTTGAGCTTTTTCACCCGCCAATTCACCCAATTGGTTTCAGCAGGGTTGTTGGGGGGTGTTAGGTTTCCAGTTTCTGTGCGGTATAGCGCGATAGTATACGCATCATATCCTCCGTTAGAAGGCATAGCAGGTAATCTATCATCACCCTGCACTCCATCCACTTCATATTTAGTAACCACTTCTTTGAACAAATCAATCATGAATTGCTGCACTTCGGGATGAATCCCGTTCAGCCAGTCAAATCCATTTTTTATCAAAAGGTTTCCACCCACATCACGCCCTGCCCAGTCCGGCTTAGCTGCAACGATAGGTCCGCCATTGGCGGAATAAGAGGAAGAAAATCCGTATTCAAACCAGGCATGCACTTTCATGCCCTGTAATTTGGCAGCATCCACACATTCTTTCAAGGGATCTCTGCCCACATACTTTTCCAATTGAGCTTTCCCAATTAAATTTTGCATTACCGTACTGGGATAAATGGTGCGGGCATTGTTATATACCACTATAAACAGGTGATTAATTCCTGCTGCTTTGCAACTGGCCACCATAGTTTGTATATTTTCCTTGGTATCCAGGGCTGTACTCGCAGTAGTCGTAACCCATACACCTCGCATAGCATTGGGATCCCATACCGGACTGGGCGGTGGAGTGGGCGTAGGGGTCGGATTGGTTCCTCCGCCAGAACTACCACCAGATTTTGTACACCTTATGGCTATGAAACCAGACATTGCCGTTACAAATAGGAATCGGGTAACAACCTGGGTAAGAACAAAATTTATTTGCATGAAATAGGGCGGATAAGAGGCTACTAAATTAAAAAAATTATAAATTCACCTATAGTTTTTAAAATTTTTAATTAATAATTCCCTACCAGACAAATGAATCCTTCCCCCAACGAATCCCGGCACCCTTTTTACTGGATCCCTACTACCTGGTTCGCTATGGGACTGCCCAATTTGGTTCTAGGTGGTACTATAGCATCACTGTTGTACAAAAGTCTCGGTTATTCCGATGCCCAAATTGCATTTTGGACCGGTGTAATTGTACTTCCCTGGAGTTTCAAACCACTTTGGGGTCCCTTCATGGAGCTATATAAAACGAAGAAATTTTACATTCAGCTCTCCCAGATTGCTTGCGGACTTCTATTTGCTTTATCCGTATTGACGCTGTATTCCAATGCTTTTTTCCCGCTTTCTGTTACACTTTTCTTCTTAATAGCATTTTTTGGTGCCACCCAGGATATGGCTGCTGATGGTATCTACCTGAGCGAACTGTCTGCCAGTGATCAGGCAAAATATGTAGGTTGGCAAGGAACATTTTACAACGTAGCGAAAATTTTTTCCAATGGTGGTATGGTCTTTCTGGCAGGCACACTAATTCCCATCATTGGAAATCGCGATGCCTGGGCCATAGTACTGGCAGTATATGCAGTTATCATGCTGCTATTGGGCATCTACAACCAACGTGTACTCCCCGATTCCGAAACTGGAAGAAAGGTTGCCAATATAAATGAGGTTTGGAATACTCTCAAAGATGTTATTGTTAGCTTTTTTCGGAAAAAACATATTGGTGCCGGTATTCTTTTCATCGTACTCTACCGATTCGCAGAAGGTCAGGGCATCAAAATAATGCCCTTGTTCTTAAAAGCTGACCGTGCTGCCGGCGGTCTGGGATTATCGGAAGCAACAGTGGGATTATTGACCGGCATATATGGAACAGCTGCGTTCGTTTTGGGCTCATTGGCTGCCGGTTATTTTGTTTCTAATAAAGGGTTAACGAGGGGCACCCTGCTCTTACTCTGTGCTTTTTTTAATGTGCCTTTTGCAGCCTATTCCTATCTGGCTGTGACTCAATCAGAATCATTGTGGGTGATCGGAACAGCTATTTCAGTTGAACATTTTGGCTATGGATTTGGTTTCATCGGTATCATCTTATTCATCATGCAACAAATCGCTCCGGGCCCCTACCAGATGGCACACTACGCGTTCGGAAGTGCTATCACCTATTTTGGATACACCCTGGCCTCCATGATCAGCGGAAGCATCAGTGATTATCTAGGTTATACCAACTTTTTTCTTTGGGTACTTGTATCGACCCTACCGGCTTTTTTAGTCAGTTGGCTGGTACCTTTGAAGCAGCAATCAGACTACACACCCTAACTACTTCAATTGAAAAAAATGCTTATTACCGGGACTTTCATAGATGAAATCAGCCACGACATTCCTCACCAAAACTGGGGCGCAGAAGAGTGGGAAAAAGATTTTCAACACATGAAAGCCATCGGCATAGACACAGTAATTATCATTCGCTGTGGCTACAGAAAATTCCTCACCTACCCTTCTGATTACCTCATCCATCAACATGGTTGCTACCGTCCTCCCATTGATTTGGTGGACTTGTATTTAACATTAGCTGAAAAATATGGATTAGCACTGTACTTTGGATTATACGATAGTGGTGTTTACTGGGATACAGGAAACATGCAACATGAAGCAGACCTGAATCATTTTGTTATTGAAGAAGTCTGGAAAAAATATGGTCACCGTTCTGCCTTTAAGGGTTGGTACCTTAGCACTGAAATCAGCAGAAAAACTAAAGGAGCAATTGAGGTATTCAGCTCAATGGGATCGGCCTGCAAAAGTATCAGCAATGGACTTCCTGTCTTTATATCACCCTGGATTGATGGCAAAAAAGCTGTGATGGCTGCATCCGGAACCATCACCAAAGCAGATGCTGTTTCTCTTCGGGAACATGAATCTGAATGGGATGAAATTTTTCATGGCATCCACCAATCTATTGATGCTGTAGCTTTTCAGGATGGACATATAGATTACCATGAATTGGAGGATTTTTTTACGGTGAATAAAATTCTGGCCGACAGATATCAATTACAATGCTGGACCAATGCTGAAAGCTTTGACAGAGATATGCCCATCAAATTTCTTCCCATCAAATTTGAAAAACTCAAATTGAAATTAGCAGCAGCAGCCAAAGCAGGTTATGACAAAGCCATTACGTTTGAATTTTCACATTTCATGAGCCCACAGTCCGCTTATATCCAGGCACATCATCTCTACAACCGATACAAAGAGTACATCACGACATGGGGAAAATAATACAATGCATAATTGCTATTTTGTTACTGTTCCCTCAAGTCAATGGAATAGCTCAGCTAACTGCCGTCAAAGGAACCTGGGTGACCAATGTTGCCAGCTCTGCATTAAGTTCACCGGCAGCTATCAGTGAAACGGTTGATCACTGTAAAAGAAACGGATTAACAGATGTTTTTGTAGTAGTATGGAATAGAGGTGTTACCATGTATCCGAGTCAGGTAGTAAAAAAATATATTGGTATCGAGCAGGATACTACTTACAAAGGATTCGACCCGCTGCGCCTGTTCATTGAAAACGGACACAAAGCCGGTTTAAGAATACATGCCTGGTTTGAATTTGGATTTTCTTACGCTTATCAGGATAGCTCTCAGGCACAATGGCTGCAAAAATATCCCAAATGGGCCGGCCGGGATAACCAAGGTCGACTTCTCAAAAAGAATAACTTTTTCTGGTGGAACAGTCTGCATCCGGAGGTTCAGCAATTCATACAAGAGCTTGTACTGGAAGTAGTAAAAAACTATGACATAGATGGTATTCAGGGAGACGACAGATTGCCGGCGATGCCTGCGGAAGGCGGATATGATGATTACACCCTACGACTCTTCGCTGCAGAAAACAATGGAAAATCACCACCCGCTAATCCAAAAGAACCTTCCTGGCTTCAATGGAAAGCAGATCAGCTGAGTGCTTTTGGGAAAAAGCTATATCAATCTGTAAAATCAGTCAAGCCAACTTGCATAGTTTCCTGGGCACCCAGTATTTATCCCTGGAGTAAAGAACAATACCTGCAAGACTGGCCCCGTTGGTTGAAAGAAGGATATGCAGACCTAATTATTCCGCAGGTATACAGATATAAGCTGGATGCCTATGAGCAAACATTGAAAGCAATTGAATCACAAATACCGGCAGATAAGAAGCAAAGAATTTTTCCCGGAATACTTACCTCTCTGGGAGATGGTTACAGGGCAACGGATTCAACACTAAAAAGTATGATTCAATTGAATAGAAAATATGGCTATTCCGGTGAAGTCTTGTTTTACTTCGAAACCATCCGTGAAAGCAAAGCACCAATTTTTCATCCATGAATAAGTCAATCATGAAGTCATTTTTTTTCTCGGCTGTAATAGTGATCTCCTTAATAGGATGTACTAAAAGTACAGGGAGTTCCAATAACCAACCTGTCGTTCCCCCTGTTACTCCACCTGCACCACCTACACGGCTGATAACATTGCCCGCCGGATGGAAGTTTTCCACTCTACTTTCTGCTACCTTCCCTTCCGGCATAGAATTGTATTTTTTTGATACCCTATTTGAGGGTAAAAAGACCAAAGCTTTTTGTCTCGCTTTTGACAGTAAAAAAACCAATATTGAATTCAAGCCGGTAGTTTCGACAACTGCCAAAAAGCCAAGTGATTTTTATAAGGATGAACCTGGAGTCATATATGCCTGCATCAATGGTGGTTTTTTTGGAGGCAATCAATCTTATAGTCTTGTTCAATACAATAGCGCTGTTCTCTCACCGAATATAAAAGTGGTAAGCCGCTCTTTTAATGGATTCAATACTTCATATTATCCTACCCGGGCTGCTTTTGGCATTACCAGTTCCGGTCAGCCGGCAACAGCCTGGATTTATCATGTAGTGAATAATAGCGATATTTTCAGTTATCCCGCTCCGGCTCCTAATGCAGAAGGAACTGCGCCATTTCAGGAGCCAACAGCACAATTTCCTGCCGGCGCTACTCGATGGCTTACAACCGCAGCCATTGGCGGATCACCGATGTTGTTAAAAAATGGAAGCAGACAAATAACAGATGTGGCTGAGCTAATCAATGTCAATAACACAAGCTCCCGCCCAAGAAGCGCTATTGGGCACAATGCCAATGGAATTGTTCTGGTACTAGCAGTTGAAGGTGATAATGCTTCTGCCGGCTATCCTGGTCTTTCGTTACTGGAATTATCAAACATGATGAGCACATTAAGTTGTACAGATGCGATGAACTTAGATGGTGGAGGATCTACCAGTATGATAGTAGGTAATCAATTACTCGTAAGACCAGGTGACAATGGGGTAGAGAGACCTGTAATCAGTGCTGTTTTAATCAAACAGAAATAGAGCGGACATCTATGAATTGGCTATAGCATTTTTATCTCGTAAAAACATCCCTCCTTTGACCAGCCAGGACACTCCAAAGGCAGTCATGGCAAGGGTTTCCAGCCAAAAAACCAATTTGTACTTTTCCCAATCCGGATAGACTCTGATAAGTTGATTGTATATAGGCACTACAATAATCACCATCAGCATAATCGACCCGCAAATAATATATACTTTATTGCGCCGGCGTTTTTCAGGTGTCGACTCGCCTCTTCCTTTCGTAAAAAGTAACATGGATATCAGGGCCAACATGATGAAGAGCAAAGAAGACAAAAGGTTGTGGGTTAGACTTCTATTCGTATCCCAGGGCAGATGAATAATAGCACAACTCTGAACTAGTGGCTCGTTGGTTGGTATCAAAGCAGCACCCAGTGCCAGCAACCCCGAAATAGTAGTGAGCCATTCATCTAACTGCTCACCCGGATACCCTTTGTAAGAGATAAGAAAAAGTGCCAGACAACACATAATACCTACCAACAAATCTCCAGTAACCGTAAAATAATAGTCACTAATAGATTGTTGTATATAGGTGCAATCTGCTAAAAAATAATTGCCCAACAACATAGCCGGGGAAAGGGCCACACTCATCCACCCAATGGATTTCCTGAGGGAATTGAATGAAATAAGTCGTGGATCTGTTTTTACTGGTAACATATATTATTCCTCCTATCCATGCAGATGAAAGAATAGGAATAGTGAATGATTCAATCCGTACCACCTACAATGTAAGAATTTCTGCTAAATCAACAAAGTAAGTGTGTGCAATCATTGTACTATTGCATAAATTAACTTTACCGAAAACCCTTGCCGGCTCTGGAATAAATTTATATCTTTAATCACTTACCTAAAAGTTTATGAAAGAAAACAGACGTTCCTTTTTACGCAAAAGTGGTTGGCTGGCCGGCTCCTTCGGTATCAGTCCGATTTTGATGAGTTCAGCTTCTACATTGGAGGAAGATGAATTCAAGTTACCAGCTTCGATTGAACAACTTCAACCGACTTTGGATGGAATTGTTCCTATCTCTGAAGAAGAAAGAAAACAACGAATAGCTAAAGCACAACAGTTGATGCAACAGCAGCAACTGGATGCCATCTTTATGGAAGGCACTACCACCTGCAATTATTATACTGGCTTGCGTTGGGGTCAAAGCGAACGAACTTTTGGTTTAGTAATTCCTGCAAAAGGAGCTCTTGCCTATGTTTGTCCAAAATTTGAGGAAGACAGGGCCCGCGAATTAATCAATCCGGTTTTTGGAGATGAAGTACGCTGTTGGGAAGAACATGAAAGTCCGTATGCCCTCATTGCGGGAATAGTAAAAGACAGAGGTGTGAAATTCCGCCGCATTGGCATGGAAGAAAGGGTGCGTTTTTTTATTGCAGATGGTGTTAGAAAATTGGGAGGTTCCTGGGAGATTGTTGATGCCACTCCGGTCACTGCCAGTTGCAGAATGTATAAATCCCCTGCAGAACTGGCTTTGATGCAAAAAGCAAATGACGTGACAATTGAAGCCTATAAAGCAGCATTTGCCACTATACAACCAGGCATGACGCAATCTCAGTTAGGAAGAAATATTGCTGCTGCTTTTGAAAAGCTGGGCTTCACCGGTGGTGCTTCTGTTCAGGTAGGGAAATATTCTGCCATGCCACATGGTAGTATCAAACCTCAAAAAATCATGGAGGGAGATGTGGTAATGGTAGATGGAGGCACTTCCTGCCAGGGGTATGCTTCAGATATAACAAGAACCATCGTAGTAGGAAAACCCACCGACAAACAAATTGCTGTGTGGAACCTGGAGAAAAAAGCACAGGATGCAGCATTTGCTGCCATTCGATTGGGTGCACCCTGTGAGGTTGTAGATGCAGCCGCCAGAGCAGTCATCGAAAATGGTGGATACGAAAAAAATTACAAGCTACCCGGATTACCACACAGAACAGGTCATGGAATTGGAATGGAAGGACACGAGTTGACCAACTTTGTAAAGGGCAATAAAACCCCTATAGGAGTTGGAATGTGCTTCAGTGATGAACCAACCATTTCAATACCCGGAGAATTCGGTATTCGACTGGAAGATTGTCTCTATATCACAGAGGCCGGACCCCGTTTCTTCACTCCTCAGAGTATTTCCATCGAACAACCTTTTGGGTAGGAAAGAAATCATCTGAAAAAATAGCAGGCAGTTTAACGATTGCTGATCAATTCTTACAATGAGTGATTCCCCAATAATTGTTCCTGCATCTGTGCTAGGTAAAAATGCGCCCAGCAACCATATTCAAATAGGAGTTATTGGTTGTGGCAGGTATGCCATCTCTCATGACATACCCCTAACTGCGCTCTATCAGCATGCGCGCATCATTGCAGTCTGCGATGTAGATACTATGCGAGCTACTGCCGCCATTCCAATCATTCAATCAAGCTACCGGCAGGCAGCTATCCGTCGAAATGAAATCATCTCAGATTGGTCAATTAAAGTATATGATAACTATCGGGAATTATTGATGAATCCCGAGATTGATGCTGTTATCATCAGTTTACCTGATCACCAGCATGCAGTTGTGGCAACTCATGCTGTAAGAGCTGGCAAACATGTTTACCTGCAAAAACCCGCGACACTTACCATTGAGGAAGGAAAGATCGTAAGAGAAGAAGTTAACCGAAGTGGGAAAATTGTTCAGATTGGAAGCCAGCAAAGATCTCTCTTTCCATGGCCCCAATTCAAAAGAGCTGCAGAACTCGTACGTACTGGAAAAATCGGAGAACTCAAAGAGGTACAAATTGGCTTCTCCGGTGATACGGGAGGAGGCCATCCATTAGTAACCCCAATTCCTGCAGAATTAGATTATGATGCCTGGCTGGGACCGGTACCTTTCCTTGAATATATGGAAGATCGGGTGCATGCGAGATTCGGTCAACAAAAAGGCATCTACCAACGACCTGGATGGCTACGCTGTGAATCTTTTGCAGCTGGTATGATCACCAACTGGGGTTCGCATCACATAG
The DNA here is from genome assembly GCA_046095445.1 of Sediminibacterium sp. Taxonomy (GTDB): domain Bacteria; phylum Bacteroidota; class Bacteroidia; order Chitinophagales; family Chitinophagaceae; genus Sediminibacterium. The sequence continues at coordinate 7,606 of JBJTJJ010000421.1, read as the reverse complement.
ATATCGCTCATTGGGCAATGGACACTGAACATACCGGACCAAGAGAAATTATTGGAAAAGCTAATTTTCCCCGAAAAGAGGAAAATTATTCCGGACTATGGGACGTGCATGGTCATTTTGACACGGAAGCACTCTATGACAATGGGGTGAAAATGTATATATCCAGTAGACTACCCCATGGAATTCAATTCGTCGGCTTGGAAGGCTGGATATGGGTAACGAGAGGAAGCTGCTCATGGAAAGAAGGAATTCCAATACCGGATGCCCAAGGCATCATTGCCCTCAATGCTAGCAATCCAGCCATATTACATGCCGAGATAAAAACCAATGACTGTCAACTATATGTAAGTGATGAACATCATCTTAACTGGCTGAACTGTATTAGAACCGGTACAGCCCCAGTGGCACCCATCGAAACTGGACACCGTAGTAACAGTGCCTGTCTTTTACACTGGATCGCCATGAAATTAAACAAGAAAATCTATTGGGATCCGCTTAAAGAAGCTTTCACTAATAATGATCCGGATGCAACCGCATTGTTGAGTCGAACCAGAAGAAAAGAATATGATTTTTAATTATTTTGCTATCTTGGAGAGTAGGTTAACCAATTCAGTATTGATTAGTTATCATTGTAATCAAAAATCAAGGAGACTAAGTTTTACCAAAAGCTATTGTATGAGATGCTATTTATTATGTTTGATTGCCCTTTTCCCTTTAGCAGTAATAGCACAAACTCCTTCTATGGTTTCCCCCATCGTTCCGGGAACCTATACATTGAATGATAAAACTGAAGTGCAGGCAGCAAAAACCGGAGGTCCATTTGGGAAGCTGGTAGTATCTGAGCCGGTCAATAATAAATGTCTTTTTCACCTTCGGTACTCTACAGGTGCTCCTGTGAATAACTTCGGACTCATCAAAGATTCATTGTTGGTGTTTGGTACAAAAACATATTATTCAACAGCTGAAGATCCTAGCTGCCGCGTAGTTTTTGAATTCAATGAAAAAGGTGCATCCATATCACAAGAATCGACGGCAGGATCTTTTGCATGCGGGTTTGGAAGAAATGTTCACTTTGATGGGTCATATACCAGAACCAAAGTGGCTCCTCTGCCAGCTATCAGAACAGGGATCAGGAATATTGAAATCTTTTGGGCTGAATGGATGAGTTGGGATAAATCCGGTAAAGCTACCATAACGAGCCTGGAAAATGGAAAGTATAAAATCACCGGCAAACAAATCGGAAGAGATAAAAAGGATATATGACAATAGATGGAACATTGAAAATGCTTTCAGCAACTCAGATGGAATTTGAGGGAACCATCATTAGCCAGGAAGCAATTATCAATGAGGGGAAACTTTGTAAGCGCGAAGGGAAAATAAAATTTACTAAAAGTAAACGCTTCAACAGTTGGGTGTCAAATCTGGAAAGAAACTGGGGTGGACAAAATGTAGATGAATACATAACAATTAGCTACTAACAAATATTACTATGCATCCATCTTTTTTATCCGGCTTTGATGCTGTGCAGATTTCGCTGACCCTTTTCATCGTTATGATATTGGTCTATTTCACTGCCAAAATGATGGCAGGCCTGCGACCCTTTCAATCTTATGTAGATGATACTATCAATCCAATAGAAGGTTCATTACTGGGGCTGCTGGCTTTATTATTGGCCTTCACTTTCAGTATGTCGGCCTCCAGGTATGAAGCCAGAAGAAATGTAATGGTCACTGAAGCTAACGATATTGGGACAGTTATTCTCCGTTGCGATCTGTATCCTGATTCAACCCGCACGAATTTGCGTATGTATCTGAAAGATTATGTGGAAGCAAGAATCAACTACTTCCAGGCAGGAGATAATTTATCAAAAGAAAGAGCTGCATTGGCTTCGACCGAAACAATCGGGAAACTTATCTGGTCGGAAGTAGCTGCCGCCTCCCGTCAGAAAGATAACCTGGTTGCTTCCAATCAGATGATTCCTGCGCTTAACGCAATGCTGGATATCGTTACCAATCGAAGTGCGGAAAAAAATGCAACAGTGCCTGACTCTATACTCTGGTTACTATTTATGCTCTGCATCATTTGCAGTTTTATTCTTGGATTTCAAAAATCAACTACTAAAAATCCATTCATCATAAGTATGGTATTCTCGCTGATGGTTTGTGCCTGTATTCATGTCATTATAGATCTTGACAGACCAAGAAAAGGATTTATAAACATGAAGGATACTCAACAATATATCATTGACCTTAGAAAAATGTTTTAGTATCTAGAAGTAGAAATCTATATTTCGGATGGAGATTATAACTCTACTGAAATAGATATAATTTTTATCGATTGAGCATCCAACTCTTGAAATGAGAATAATTCGGTTCCATTTGGATGGAAGATGATTTTTTGGAAAAAAGGTCTTTTGCAGCGTCGGGCATCACAGGATCTATACCCAAAGTTCTATGTATTACATCCGGAAATTTAACCGGGTGAGCAGTAGCCAGGAAAATACCATTGGTGCCAGTATGTACAGATAAATAATCCTCCAATGCCTGAAATGCAACCGCACCATGTGGATCTAACAAAAAATGATTCGTCTCATAAACACGTTGAATACAAGCCAGGGTGGCAGCATCTGATATAGAATTTCCGGTTACCATTTCTCTAACAGAAGAGAAATCATGATGGAATAATTCAAGAATTCGGATAAAATTACTGGGGTCTCCAACATCCATGGCATTGGATATAGTTGGAACTGAAGTGCGTGACGAATAAGTTTCCCCTTGCAGAAATCTAGCAACTGCATCATTAGTGTTACAGGCGGCGATAAAATGGGCAACGGGTAAACCGGAACGACGGGCAACCAAGCCTGCAGCTAAATTTCCAAAATTACCACTGGGCACAGCAATTACCGGATCACCCGCCTCTTTTTTCCATTGTTGTACTGCAAAAAAATAGTACAATTGCTGCGGTAACCAGCGTGCTATATTAATTGAATTAGCTGAAGTTAATTGATACTCCTGACTTACATCAACATCCATAAATGCCTCTTTCACCATTGACTGACAGTCATCAAAGCTTCCCTTGATTGCCAGGGCTGTAACGTTCTTACCACAGGTTGTCAATTGCATCTCCTGAACAGGACTAACCTTTCCTTTTGGATATAAGATGATAACTTCAACGCCTTCCACATCCAAAAATCCATTGGCTACAGCCCCACCTGTATCGCCGGAAGTTGCAACCAAAACAGTGATTTTTGCCTGTTGATGTCGATAAAAATATCCAAGACACCTGCTCATAAATCTGGCTCCCACATCTTTGAATGCCCAGGTAGGTCCATGAAATAATTCCAGTGCACTTATAGTTGAATTTACAGCAACAAGTGGGGTGGGAAAATTGATGGTGTCAATGACAATCTCCCTCAAAACATTGTCTGGGATTGATTCATTAACATAAGGCTGCATTATTTCAAAAGCCAACTCCTCTCTGGAAAGTGCTAAAAGTCGACTGATATGATGTGGAGAATAAGCAGGAATAGATTCAGGAAAAAACAGTCCCCGCGAGGGCGCCTGTCCCATTAAGGTTGCCTGCTCAAAACTTTCCCTAAAAGATGGATCCTGGATGCTATAAAAATTCATGTATACTTCAGCTATTAGTTGTTGTATCGTTTAACTTATTGAATAGTCACCCTTATTCCTTCAGAACAAATGCGGGTGACATAGGTGTGATGATCAAGTCCCATCGCTGTATATATTGCCTTCATTTCTTTTTCAACACGCTGTGCGTTTAGGTGCCCACTGCTTAGCATAAAAATGGATGGCCCTGATCCGGAAATTCCACCGCCCAATGCCCCTGCTTCTATGCTCTTTTTTTTCACAGCATCAAAACCAGGTATTAAAATACTCCGTACGGGTTCAATCAAAACATCTTCCAATGAGCGACCTATTAATGTATGATCGCCCTTCATTAATCCGGCAACAAGTCCGGCAATGTTCCCCCACTGACGAATAGCATCCTTCAACAGTATATGCTGTTTTAGAATACTTCTGGCATCAGAAGTTCTTACTTCAATCTGAGGATGAACAATGGTTACATACAAATCAGGGGTAGGCAATGAAACAATATCAAGTGGAAAGATTGACCTAATCAAAGTAATTCCCCCATAAATACAAGGAGCAATATTATCAGCATGCTTAACTCCCGAAGCCAGCTTTTCGCCGTTCATTGCAAAACGTACCAAATCGTCGTTTTGATAAGATTGTTGTAATAAAATATTCGCTGCAACAACAGCACCGGCAGCGCTGGCAGCACTTGAACCTACACCACTCCCGGGTTTAATTTGTTTATTGATACGCAGCTCTAAACCAGTTTCCTTCAGCCCTGCATCTTCTAATAATGAGAGCAAGGCCACACCGGCAACATTGCTAGTTGGATCACAGGATAATCCATAATTATCTTCATGTATAATAGTAAGGCCCGGCTGATCTGTCCTGGTAAGCTCCATTGTATCATAAGGCGCTTCAACCGCAAATCCAAGGACATCGAATCCACAGACCATATTAGCAACAGTTGCTGGAGTTCGAACTGTCACAGTCTTGATATCGCCCCCATTTTCAGGAGAAAGGGGAGAAAATATTTTGGCGGAAAAATTGAAGAGTGACATGAAATACTTTTATCTGGCTACACGGATGATATCTGCAAAAACGCCAGATGCAGTTACATCAGCTCCTGCACCTGCACCCTTAATCACCATCGGTAATTCAGGATATCTTTCAGTGTAAAATAAAATAAGGTTGTCTTTTCCATACAAATGATAAAAATCAGAGTCATCTGCGATGTGCTGTAGACCTACAGATGCTTTTCCGGCCTCATAAGTTGCCACAAATTTCAGCTTACAGGATTTAGCAGCAGCCTGATCGTATAAACTTTTAAAATGGGTTTCCTGTTTCTCCATTTCCCTATAAAAATCATCTACAGTCCCATCAAAGCATGCAGCAGGTAAAAAAGGATGATTAACAATATCATTCATTTCAAGTGCTTGTCCGGATTCTCTGGCTAATATCATGATTTTTCTCATAACATCTGTACCACCCAAATCAAGTCGGGGATCGGGCTCAGTATAACCTTCATTTTGTGCTTGTCGAACTACCTGAGCAAATGGAATAGTTCCATCATAATTATTGAATACGAAATTGAGCGTTCCGGATAAAACTGCCTGAATACTTCGAATAGAGTCACCACTGCGTAATAAATCATTGAGTGTCCCAATTACAGGCAAGCCCGCGCCAACGTTTGTTTCAAACAAGAACTGAGTATTGTATTCTCTTGTCAGTAATTTAAGATATCTGTAATGCTCATAAGCCGAAGAGCAGGCAATTTTATTGCAAGCAACCACAGCAATACTTTTCTCCAGTAAGGCACCATAAACTCCCGCCACAACATCATTGGCAGTCACATCCACAAAAACGCTATTACGCAAATTTGCCGACCGAATAGAAGCTACAAAATCATGGATAGTACCATTGGAGGATGATAGAAGTTGTTGACGCCAATCTGACAAATTAATTCCCTCTTCCTGTAACAGAATTTTTTTACTATTAGCCAACCCAGCCACCCTGATTTGTAACCGCATGTGTTACTGGAGATAATTAATTTGTTGTTGCAATTGACCAATCAGTTTGCTTCCTACATTTCCGGTTCCTGCAATAAAGACATTCAGTTGTTTGTATGTTGTCTCAAAAAACTCCTCATGCAGAACGTTAATAGCTTTTTTTATGTCTTGATCAGAAAGAACAGCCGATATGTTTTTCTCAGATGAACCCTGAGCTATAGCTCTGACATTGATTCCGTTTCTACCCAATACACCAAACATTTTTCCACTTACACCCGGGTGACTCTTCATTTGTTCGCCCACCAAAGCAAGAATGGCCATTCCTGATTCAACCTGTAACGGCTCTACCTTACCTGTTTTGATTTCAGCATCAAAGGTACGATCTACTACCTCCTTGGCTAGTTCTGTATCATTTTCACTAATAGCTACACAAATAGAGTGCTCAGAGGAACTCTGCGTGATCAAAATCACATTAATTCCCCTATCTGCCAATACCTCAAACAATCGTTTGGAAAAACCAGGTATCCCAATCATTCCGCTCCCTTCTAGACTTAATAAGGCTATTTTATTAATACTCGTTATGCCTCGGATAAAACTATCAGAAGTTGGTGCGGTTTTTTCAATAACTGTTCCGAAGTCTGCGGGAGCAAAAGTGTTCTTTAACCATACAGGGATATTTTTTCTCATCACTGGTTGTATGGTTGGCGGGTAAATGATTTTGGCACCAAAATGTGATAATTCCATTGCCTCCTGATAAGATATACGTGGTATTACCCTGGGATGCTGAACCAGTCTTGGATCAGCAGTCATCATTCCGCTAACATCTGTCCAAATCTCTAATACACTTGCATCAGTGGCAGCTGCAAAGATAGCTGCTGTATAATCAGAGCCCCCTCTCCCTAATGTAGTAGTATGACCATGCTCATCGGCGGCAATAAAGCCGGGAGCAATATATAAGGTACAAGGATGAGCAGCAACAAAGCTTTGTATACGCTGATTGGTTATTTCAAAATCAACTGAAGCTTTTCCAAAATGACTATCAGTTACTATCAATTCTCTGGAATCAATCCATCGTTGTTGTCGGTGAGTGGCTTCTATACTTGCGGATAGTATAAGTGAAGACAAAAGTTCTCCGAAACTGACTATTTTATCCTTTGTTCTGGAAGATAACTCGCCTAATAAAAATACGCCCTCACAGATACCTTCCAGTTGATTGAATTGCTGTTTTACCCTGCTTAATGTAGCGCTTTGCTGTTGGATAGGCAAAAGAGCCCGAACCGTATCTAAATGGCGCAACTCCATTTCCTGGAGGAGCTGGCGATAATTAATATCTCCGTCAGCTGCCAGTTCGCCTGTTTTTATTAATAAATCTGTTATACCACCCATAGCAGAAACCACTAAAATAGTTGTATCCTTTAGTACGGCGTCGCTGACAATAGCAATTACCTTCTGCATATTCCCGGCATTCGCAACTGAACTTCCTCCAAATTTGATTACTTGCATTATCTATTCTTTCATTTTTATTTATTACCAAAAGAAATACAGGTTACTTCTGACCAGATTATTCTTCTTAGATCTTACGGCAAATAATCAGATCAGATAACCGAATAAATTATCCTCCGGCTTGATTTCAGTATAATTGATCTGATATTGATTCAGGTGTTGAATCAGTTGGGCATAATCTGTTTTTTCTTTCAACTCTATGCCAACCAGTGCCGGTCCGGTCTCCTTGTTGTGCTTTTGCATATATTCAAATCTGGTGATATCATCATTCGGACCGAGTACATGACTAACAAATTCTTTGAGCGCACCGGGGCGTTGGGCAAAACGAATTAAAAAATAATATTTTAGACCCTCATACTGCAGGGAGCGCTCTTTTATCTCTTGCATCCGATCAATATCATTGTTACTCCCACTTAGCACACAAACCACTTTTTTACCCACTATTTGATCAGCATAATCATCCAAAGCAGCAATTGAAAGGGCACCTGCCGGCTCTACAAC
>JBJTJJ010000420.1:0-3880 GCA_046095445.1 Sediminibacterium sp. | reverse complement strand
CAGGCCATTGCAGACGGAACGGACCACATTGACCCTGCTCAATTGCGCGGCTTAGGTCCGGATCAGGTGTTGGTATTGATAAACGGAAAGCGCCGCCATCAATCTGCGCTGGTTAACGCCAATGGAACAGTTAACAGAGGTACAGTAGGTACGGACCTGAATGCTATTCCAGCCAATGCTATTGAGCGGATTGAAATATTGCGCGATGGAGCTGCAGCTCAATACGGTTCAGATGCCATTGCAGGCGTTATTAATATTGTATTGAAGCAACAGACAGGTACCCTGGTGGGCAATGTTTCTGTTGGTCAACACATGACCAAGTTCGACCGTGATTATGTCATTAATAGAGGAAATTTCCCATCAGCAAAAGTTACAGACGGACGTACTACCCAGGTTGCTTTGAATTATGGATTGAAAGTGGGTAGCAAAGGATATCTTAACCTGACCGGTGAGTACACCGATCGGGGTGAAACCATTCGCGGTGGTACTTATACCGGAGCGGTTTTCCCAACAGTGAGCGGACAAGTAAGGGATGATTCTATTATGTTAGCGCGCGCTTTGAATCGGAATGATTTTGATATGCGCATTGGTAACTCTCGTGTTAGGGGTGGCGGTGTGATGTATAATTTTTCTGCTCCCATCAAAGGAACCTGGCAGTTATATGCCTTTGGTGGTTATAATAGAAAGAAAGGTAATGCAGCGGGCTTCTTTCGTTATCCTTCAGGAGTTCCTGCTGGAATCCGGAATTCCATCTTCGCAGTATATCCCAATGGATTCCTGCCGGAAATTAATTCTGATGTAGTGGATGTATCTACAGCAATTGGTGTGAAAGGAAAAATCGGACAATGGAATGCTGACTTTAGTAATACGTATGGAAGAAATACTTTCGATTTCCGCATTACCAATTCTGTGAATTATTCACAGGCATCTATCACCAGCAATTGGCAAAAAGAGTTTGATGCCGGTGGATTACAGTTTACTCAAAATACTTTGAATGCTGATTTGTCGAGAAAGTTTGACGTGAAAGAAGGCCTGAACGTAGCATTCGGTGCTGAATATCGTATTGATCAATTTGGTGTTCGTGCCGGTGAAGAAGCTTCATATAAGAACTTTAATACAGCTGCAGGTGTAGCTGCAGGCGCTCAGGTATTTGCAGGTTTTCAGCCCTCCAATGCCGGAACCAATAATCGCAGTAACGTATCTCTCTATGTGGATGTGGAGCAAGACTTCACCAAGAAATTCATGGCTGCTGCAGCACTGCGTTATGAGAACTATTCCGATTTTGGTGGAACACTCAACTACAAATTGGCTACTCGGTATAAACTGACAGATGATATTTCTATTCGCGCGTCAACCAGTTCCGGTTTCCGTGCTCCTTCTCAGCAACAGAAGTTCTATGCGAGAACCAACACATTGTTCCTTAGCACTGCCGGCGGATTGGTGCCTACTGAGAGCGGAACATTTACTAATGCAAGTGTTCCCGCGAAAATTTTGGGTATACCTAGTCTGAAGCAAGAAACATCTACCAGTTATACAGTTGGGGTTGCTGCCAAATTCTTTAACAGGAAACTGGAATTCTCACTCGATGCCTATCAAATTAATATCAACGATCGTATTGTATTGACAAATAACTTTACTGATGGTGGTGATGCAGCATTGCGTGCACAACTCGCAGCAGCCAATGCTCAAACGGCTAACTTCTTCAGCAATGCAATTGATACACGCGCCCGCGGTATCGAAGCTGTTTTGGCTTATACTGCTCGTGTAGGTAAACAAGGGTCATTGAAGTTTAGCTGGGCAGGAACTTTTATCGATAATTCTGTGAAAAAAGATGCAAATGGCAAACCAATTATTAAAGCATCTCCTATCTTGATAGCTACAGGTCAAATTGGAAACTATTTCAATAGAGAAGACCAAAGTCGCATCGAAGTAGCTAACCCTCAGAACAAGCACACCTTCATGTTGAACTATCGTTCCGGTAAGTTCTCTGCTATGGCGCGTGCGGTTCGTTTCGGTAAGGTAGTTTATCTGGATCCAACAATTAATCCAGCTGCACCAGGCACCTGGCCAGTAAATACACTGACGGGGTTGCAGGAAACTTTAGATCAGACGTTTAATCCACACACCATTGTTGATTTGACGGCAAGTTATGAAGTATTGAAAGGAGTTACACTGACAGTAGGAGGCAACAACGTATTCGATGTATATCAAGATCGACATATACACAGCAATAACTTTAGTTTGGGACGTTTTGTCTATTCCCGTCGGGTACAGCAATTCGGCTTTAATGGCGCTTACTACTTTACTCGTTTGCGTTTTACACTTTGATGAGTTGATGTATAATACATTTCTAAAGGGATATACTTATTAGTATGTCCCTTTTTTATGCCTTAAAAAGTCAGTTGCTTTTAGCTTACAATAATTTCTGAAAATACATTTCAACTCCGCATTTCTGTTTGTCCGCCTTGGCGGGTAAATGACTTCGCGGCCAGATGGACCATGTTTTCCAAGCCGCGAAGTCTTCCACAAGAGCCGCACAGGCCCGGTCTTTTATCTGGAAAGACACGCGGCGCAAGGGCATAAGTGAAAAAAATCTTCCAGCAGATAACCCCCCTTTATTTCTATTGGCTTTCTCCGAATCTTCTGTTAAATAAGTTCATAAAAATTCTATTAACTAGATTTTTGGGAACAAGAATAGTGGTTTGATTTTGAATGAGTTAATTGGTTAGTACTCTATGTTGACAAGCATTTAACATTTTTATGGCAGCGGCTTGTCCGCTTTTTGAACATAGAGATAAATATCTTTAAACTTTTATTTCCAATTATGAAGAATCATTTACTTCGAGTTTCTAGTATTTTATTTCTGGTTTGCCAGTTTGCTTTAATTTCCTGTACCAAACAAGGGGCAGCTCCCGATAATTCTTCGGGCAGCAGTTCATTAAAAGAGGAGAAAATCAAAGTCTTTTACGGAGCAGATACAACCAGACAGGTGTATGATATTTATCTTCCTGCCAACAGAGATACATCTACTCCAGTAGTTTTGATGATACATGGTGGCGGATGGCAGACCGGCAGCAAAGCTGATTTAGAACAATACGTCAATATTATGCGGGCAAAGTGGAAGAATGTTGCTATCGTCAACATGAATTATCGATACGCAAGCTTTTCTAAACAAATTCATCATCCGCAGATGATGGAAGACATACAGCGGGTATATGATGATGTGCAGGCAAAATTGAATACATATAAAATATCTTCTAAGATGGCTATTACCGGAGCAAGTGCCGGCTCACAGCTTGCCATGATTTATGCCTATAAACACAATAATAAGATAAAATGTGTAGGTAATATCTTTGGTCCAAGCATCATCAGCGATTGGAGTTGGTACAATAGTACCAATATTGTACAAGGAAAGTATACCGGTGATGTTTTGTCAGAATACGTCGGTAGAACCTGGGATACCACTGCCTATAAGGCGGTGAGCCCCTACTGGAATGTAAGTAGCAGCACTCAGCCAACGATTAGTTTTCACGGGAATCTCGATCCGGTTGTTCCTGTTTATCATAGTCAATGGCTACATGGAAAACTTCGTACGCTGGGCGTTCCCTCTGAATATCACGAGTACATAGCTTTTCATAGTTTTGATAACACGCAATCCGATGATGTACTTTCCAAAATGATTGCTTTTTTCAAAATACATTTGAAGTAAACTTCCCTTGGCGGGTAAACGACTTCGCGGCCAGATTATCTTCGGCTTATTACAACTTCATTCCCACCGTCAGGAAAAAGTTGCTGGGCTCGGCAGACATGATACCCGGACCGGGATATCCGCCTGCACGTCGAGTGAAATACTTTTCGTTCAACAAATTGTTGATGCCTG